>CAYVED010000081.1:0-11117 GCA_964449975.1 uncultured Muribaculaceae bacterium | reverse complement strand
TGTGCTGCCGAGATCATTGCTCTGGCGCTCTCTTTGTCTTCAGGCTGCGCTCCGGTAAGGGCCAGTTGATACTGATAATATGCCGCCTGTTCTGCTGCTTTAGCCGATTTAGCCATCGCCGCGGCTTCGTCTCTTTTCTGTGTTGTAGCCACACTGTCGGCGTAAAGCTTCTGTACCCTTTCATTAGTGCTCTTTGCCAGCTCGTAACCGGCTTTTGCGGCTTCCCACATCTCTTTTAAAGATTGTACTATCTGCCTCCTTGTTCCGGAATCTATTTTCTTGTTCTGGTATCTGGCTACATCTTCCATAGCGCTTACGCTTTGCAGCATAGCGCTCACTTCCGGACTGTTTATCATCACAAGAGTATCTCCTGCCTTCACTATCTCTCCTTCCGCTACATAAAATTTATCTATCCTGCCCAGCAGTTTACCCGATATTTTAATCTCCGTTGCCTCTATCTGTCCCTGTAAAACTTCAGGCTGCTGTTTGTATAATACAATCCCTATTATCGAAACTATTACGATCAATGTTATTATAATAACCAGCGATATTAAAATTATTTTTGATTTCATACGTTTATAATTTATTTAAAAACTTTTTAGTGGGAAAATTTCTTCGCTAGGTAACCTAGCCGTTCCGCATATTGCAGACATACTGGCTATTGCGGTATCGAATTGCCAATAAGCAAGCATGGTGGCTATGCGGACTTTGGCGAGTGCGGCGCGGGCTGCAACTACGTCGGAGGAGTTGGCCATTCCCTCTTTAAAGCTCTTTTCCCTTATGTTTAATAACTCTTTGCATAGCTCTGTGGTACTTTCCAAAGCCCGGATATTATAGAGAGCGTCCAGCATGCCGGAGCGTAGTTTGTCGGCAAGCAGAAACAGATCGTTGCGAAGCTGTTCTTTTTTTATTTCCAGTTGTTCATAGTTTTTTTTGTTTATACTTATATTTTTTTCCCTGTTCAAACCGTCGAAGATGTTCCAGACCAGTCCGGCCCCGAATATGGTACGAGGGGAAAGATTTCCCGGAATCCGGTAGGAATAAAGGGTTTGTTTTGCAAAAACCGCTATGTTGGGCATATATGCACTTTCGGCTATTTTCTTTTCATTCTTTGAGATATTTTGTTGTTCCCTGAGAATTTTTAATTGCTGATTATTGTTTATTATTAGTTCTTTGTAGTATTCTGCGGGGGGAATCGTCTTTATTATGAAGAAATCGGATGAAGGGTTTATCGCTCTTTTCTGCTGTATATCGGTTAATCCCAGAATGGTTTTCAGAGCATTCTCTGCTACCGAGACATTATCCCCGGCATTTTCAAGTTCTCTTATCGCCTCTTCCATAGCTACCTGTGCTACCAGCATTTCCGCTTTGTTTATCATGCCGTTGCGCATAAGGCTCATGGCATTGTTGAAAAGCATTGTCATGGAGGCGACGCTTTCCTGTCTCTCTTTTACTACTTCCCGGCTTAATTTGAGGGTATAATATGTTTCGGTAAGAAGGGCTACCTGTGCTTCTACTGTAGCGCTTTTTAATCCTTCGGCTGTGGCTATAAGGGATTTTCCTATCCTGTTTGCATATATTCTTTTTCCGCCTGTGAATAGAGGCCATGTTATGTTTGCATCTATGGTAGATATGTTTTGCCTTAATATCGGGAAGCTGAGTGTTATTCCGTTAAATTCCGATACCATATTCGAAACGGAAGATCCTATTCCCGATATAATTCCGCTTATTCCGGATATTATCTGTGAAATCTGCTGCGGATTCAGGTGCGGAAAAAGTTGTTGTATTACCGGTATCGCCTCCTGGAAGAATCCTGTTATATCCCCCTGGGTGGGGAGATATTTTTTTACGGTGTTTTCTACCGGTTCCATAACCTCTCCCAGATTTGCTCTGGCTTCTATGTCATTTGAGAAATGCATATATGTACCGGTTGCAGTCACATAGGGATACCACATGGAATTGAGTTTTTGTTTTTCTGCTTTGGCTATTTCCACCGATTTTCCGGCAAGTTTTATTTCATTGTTGTTTGCAAATAAAAGCCGGATTGCTTCTTCCAGAGTTATGGAAACGGGCAGAGGCTCCGCTATTTCTGACGGTTTGCTTTCGATTCCCGCAACTACAGATTTCGTCTGGGCGCCAGAATGTTCCCGGATAAGCAATATGCTGAAAAACAAAAGTGCCGCTACCGGCAGTTTTTTTCTTTTATTGTTCATAGATATGTAGTTTATAGATATATTATTTCATAAGTCTGGAATTTTATGTTTGGTTCGCCGGCTTGTATGAGAGGTAAAATCGTTATATAATACAAAAGAAAGGATGCTTTGTTTAGAATAGGGATCAAGGCAAATAATTTTTATTTAATTTGGTTTATAAAATAAACTTGTTTATATTTGCCCTATATATAATAAATCCTGTAAATAGAATTAGATATTATGGAGATAATTAATGATGATAACAAGACTTTGCGCAGATTTAAAAGATATTTTTTAATGCGCCTGTTGCAATATGCCGTTATAAATGCTTTCCTTGCGTTTGTAAACTGGATGACTTCTCCCTATTATTGGTGGGTGTTATGGGTTATGGCCGGCTGGGGAATAGCACTGGTACTCGATATGATTAATAAATGGTATAAACTGGAAGATACATTATAATAATATTTATTTTTATGGAAGAGAGAAAGTTGAATGAACAGGAGAGTCTTGCCCTTATAGCAAGTATGATTAGAAATACCCAGAACAGGCTGGAAAGGACGGCCGGTATGCCGTTTCTTATCTGGGGGTATACAACATTGATTTTATCGGTTATAATAGCCTTGCTGTTAAGATATACCGGAGATTATGAGTGGCAGTTTTTATGGTTTGTATTGCCTGCGGTAGGTTATCCTCTTACTGTTAAGTTTACAGGGAAAAAAACTAAACTTATGGTTACTTATATTGATAAAGTACTTTCTTATATATGGATGGTTATCGGTATTGCCGCTTTCGTAATATCTGCAGGATCTATTATTGTGGGGTATTGTTCTTCATTCCGGTTGAATATCCCCATATTTTTTTGTATAATAATTCTTATGGGTATAGGTACGGCCATTACGGGACTTATAACGAAATTTAAACCGTGTGTATGGAGCGGATTTTTTTCTATGGGAATTGCTTTTTTACCTTTTTTTGTTTCGGGTACAGATAGTTATTTTGTATTTGCAATGGTTTTTATTGTAATGATGATAATTCCGGGACATATATTGAATGCTAAAGCAAAAAGAGTAATATCCGCATGATACTGAATTTGTTTTATTCCTAATATATATTAAAAGGGAAGATATTATGTTTAGGGAACTTAATTCATTACTCCATTCGGAGTTGAGGCTTGCAATAATGTCGTTGCTCTTATCGGTGGAAGAGGCGGATTTTGTTTATATTAAAGAACAAACCAGAGCTACTGCCGGGAATCTCAGCGTACAGTTGGATAAGCTATGTTCTGCCGGATATATTATAATAGAGAAGGGGTTTGTAGGGAAGAAGCCAAAAACCACCTGCCGGATAACGACTGAGGGACGTGAGGCTTTTATAGAGTATGTAGATGCGCTGAAGAGCTATTTCTAGGCAACCTAGTAGCTCGAAATTTTCCCATTTTAAATTCCCACCAGATTGTTATGCCGGAGTATAAATGCGGGGGTAGCATATTGCCGGGATTTTTTAAGATTTTCTCGGAGATATTTTTTTAAGGGGTAAGTAGATGAATAACAGTTTATTTTGGGATAAGCCTCTTCGGGATGACCGGAGATAAATGAAGGATAGCTGTAGCCGTGATGAGTGCAAGGGGGGCTGGAGGTTATTATTTTTTTTCAGTGAGATGTTTCCAGAACCGCCTGGGAAGGTTTCGCTTGTGGAGTCCTGGATTTATCCGTTCTTTTATACATACCGCATTGAAGTAGGTTTTCCAGAGTTTGCTGTAAAGTTCTTCTCCGTCTGCGGTAAGGTCGTCGGAGAGAAATTCCGGGGGATGCTGAAAGGTTATTTCCTGTACGGATTTTTTATTGTAGTAGTATCCGTAGCTGCGGCGGAGATCATATATTATCCATTCCTGGTCATGGAATCTGTCGGTGAAGTATGAGAGCGTGATGGAAAGTACATTGTATTGAGGTTCGATTAATGCGAAGTATGTTCCGTCCGCGGCCTTGAGGAAGCGTACGAATTGGATAATCCTTAGGCGTTCGTTGCTGACTTTTTTCCAGATTCTGGACATTTGTAGTACGTCGGGATCTGCGAAATTGAGTTCTATTGACCCGGATGTGGCCCCGGTACTTTCGCTTCCGGTACGTGCGGCTTGTTTGTCGGGAACTACGGGAAGGTGACCGGGACGGTAATCGAATGCTTTCCGGATGTATCTGAATATGAGTTCGTCGATTTCCGGCAGTTCGGATAGCCATACTGTTGAGATGCTTTGCATTGCGGAAGGAGAGAGGTGTTTTTTCAGTCCGTTCCAAACCCTGTCGGCTTCACTGGTTGAGGTGGCTACGGTTATTATTGTGTTTCCCGATAATCCGGAAGTGTGAAACAGGTCTTGTTGTCCGGTTCCGGCCGGTACAGGTTCGTCTGATCCAAGCAGTTTGTCGGGGAAGCATTTTAGTGAATATGCCGTGAAGATAGCGGAAAGCAGGCCTTCGAATGTTTTATCGTACCGGAAGTATGTCATATTATTACGCAGGGGTTAGATTAAAAGAGGCTTAGCTGGAGGTCTTCGGCTGTGATTTTTGGTTTTGAGATCAGAATTCTTCGTACGTATTCGGGGGTTATTTCGTTTATAGTACGGGAAGGGAGTTCGCGGCATGTGATAAAGTATCTGGCTCTTTTCATTACAACCCCTATTTTTTTCAGATTGTCGGCTCCCAGACGCCCGTACCGTCGCGAGGTTATGATTTGCATGGCTGATTTTACCCCTACGCCGGGGATCCTGAGCAGCAGCTCGTAATCCGCTCTGTTTACATCTACGGGGAAAAAGGAGGGATTTCTTAATGCCCATGCCAGTTTCGGATCGATTTCTAGATCCAGCAGAGGGTATTCTTCGGTCACTATCTCGTTTACTTTGAAGTTGTAAAAACGCATGAGCCAATCGGCCTGATAAAGGCGGTTCTCCCTTATCAGGGGCGGTTGTTTCAGGGCCGGAAGCCTTGAGTCGTATGTGTTTACCGCTACGTAACCGCTGTAGTATACACGTTTCATTGTGGGCTGGCCGTAAAGTGCCGACGAGAGGTTCAGTATGTCTTTGTCTGTTTCGGGGGTGGCTCCTATAATCATCTGGGTGCTTTGTCCCGCAGGTGCGAACCGTAGTGCTTTGCGGTATTTTTTCCGTTCTTCAGCACTTTGCAGAACTCCCTGCCTGATATAGTTCATGGGTTGGAAGATACTCCGGAAATCTTTGTCGGGAGCCAGCATTTTAAGCGATTGTTCATTCGGTATTTCTATATTAACGCTGAGGCGGTCCGCATATCTCCCTGCCTCGTTCACCAGTTCGCGGCTCGCTCCCGGAATACTCTTAAGGTGTATGTATCCGTTGAAGCGGTGGGTGAGGCGAAGCTCTTTAGCAATTCGCACCAGCCTTTCCATTGTGTAATCTGGGTTTCTCACTACGCCCGAACTTAAAAACAATCCCTCTATATAGTTGCGTCTGTAGAACTCTATTGTTAGATTTACCAGTTCCGTTACGGAGAATGTAGCACGGGGAATATCATTGCTCCGGCGGTTTATGCAGTATGCACAATCATAGATGCAGACATTCGTAAGCATTATTTTAAGCAGGGAGATACATCTTCCGTCTTCTGAAAAACTGTGACATATACCCCAGCCTTCGGCGTTTCCTATCCCGCCTTTTACGCTTTTACGGCTTGTTCCGCTTGAGGCGCAGGAAACATCATATTTTGCAGATTCAGTTAATGTCTTTAGTTTTTCCAGAATACTTTCCGTCATACTTATCTTTTCCGGAATATTCTATTTTATATCCGGATTACAAAGATAGTGCTTTTAATTGATAGTTTTTGACAATGTGTTTTGTCTCAGAATATTTTTTAATGGATATGCGTATAACTGTTCGTCATAGCCTAATCCGTAAAGAGTACCCGTTCTTTCATCGAATACTATGTTGCCTATTTTTTCTTCTGTTTTTATATTATATAAAGGGTTGCCGTTTATGTTAAATATATGGATATAAGAGTATTCCTTCTCTTTTTTGCATGATTTGCCATTGTTTGTGTATAGTGCGAAAATCATATTGTCTTTTATATCGCAGTTCCAATATGTGAAATCTGGCCTTCTGCTCTGATTCTTTGGATCTGCGAGTTTTCCGGGAGATTTCTTTTTGTGGAATAATATAGTTTCGGTTTTAGTATTAATATCATAAATGGATATTATATCTTCCCAGTATGACGTATTTACTATTTTCGTCATGCTTTTATCCATACAGTCCGCACCATTTATATGATATTCGTATTTTAACGTATCCGTGCATTTATCTTTGTTGTAGTCATACAGAACATATATCGGAGCAGGGGAGATATTTTCTTTTCCGGCCGATCTTTCCGGATCTTTATTCATCAAGAAGAGGCCTTCTCCCAGCGTAAAAACGCAATTACTCTCAAAAAGGATATTTTTCCTGCCTGGACGGGTGAAGTCATAATTTTTATCAATAACCGTCCTTCCCGTTTTTAATGTTTGCGTGAGGTTTACCGATAATATTTTTGTAGGGAAGTCTACCATTGAAATAATTATATCTCCGTTTTTAACATCGTACAAAGACGACATGATGGCCGGATTTTTTACCTCTTTATGGCTCTTTCCCGTAACCGGAAAGTCTCCTATCTTTCTAAAAGTATTCAGGCTGTATGCCCGGTATGGTTGCTGCATTGTGTGAAAGAGTTTGAAAATCAGTATAGTGTCAAATATATGCGAGGAAAATATAATCTCCGGATCATTTATGCCTGTTGCTGTTCCTCTCATTTTTATCGTATCTTGAAAATATATCATCCGCTTCCTTACTTCACGTTCCGGATTGTTGCAGCAGGAGAGGAAAAAAATAAAAATTAAGAAATAATATCTCATGTTATATTATGTTATTATTATAAAGTGTTTACTTCATAGTATAAACACGAGAGAGTGAAAACCCTAAAAACGGCATTGTAATTAAGTAATGCAGTTACATTTTTTCCGGGCAGGTTTGCTCCTTATTTATCTCTTTTTTACCGGAATTTAATGGCTATGGGAAAAAAAAGCGGGAAAAAGTCAAGCTAGTAGGTTACCTAGACTTCTTTGCCTTACAGCTTCATAGCAGAGGATGGCGGCGGATACGGAGACATTAAGGGAGTCTATTTCTCCGAGCATCGGGATTTTTATTTTGGCATTTGATACGTTTCTCCAGAAGCCGGTAAGACCTTTTGCCTCGCTGCCCATAACTATTGCGCAGGGCAGGGTCATATCTGTATCATAGTACCATTCGGAGTCTTGTATTTGTGCGGTAAGGATAGCTATATTGTTGCTGGATAGCCATTTATATGCTTCTTCATTTGTGCATGCCACAACCTGCCTGGTAAATATGCCTCCCAGACTTGAACGGATAAGGTTAGGATTATAAAGATCGGTGAGTGGGTCGCAGACTAAAACGGCATCCACTCCGCATGCATCGGCAGTACGTAGCAGCGCTCCCAGGTTTCCGGGTTTTTCCACGCTTTCGATAACTAGTATTAGAGGATTTTGATATGTTGCGGGTGGATTGGAGATACTTCCGCCGGAGAGTATTCCGGATGTTTTTTCAGGGTTAATCCGGATATTGTCTCTTTTGTTCAGGATTATATCCTGTAATCCGAGCCGTTTTTCTTTTACTACGGCCACGATTCCTTCCGTTCCTTCCCGATAAGCTATTTTTGCATATACCTCTTTTGAGACGGAGTATATATGGGGTGATGCTACCGGGAAATTATGAAGTGCATACGTTGAAAAGGATTCATTTATAGGCTTTGAAAAAAGCCGTCCGATTTTATTGGTATCTGTTATATCCGGATTGAAAAAAATACTTTCAATGCGGAATCCGGCTTTTATACAGTTAGATAATTCTCTGAATCCCTCTACAATAAACAGTTCTTTTTCGCGTCGGACTTTTGACTTTTCCAAAAGTCCGGCAATTGCTTTTATCTTTTCGTTTTTTACGGAAGTTATATCCGGCATTCTGATTTATTATTATTTGTTGAAGTACGCGGGAGTATGTTTTTACAGGCTTATTTGTAACTTTCCGGCCTCATCTGCGGAAAGAACAATACATCCTGAATAGTGGTTTTTCCTGTCATAAACATTGTCAGGCGGTCTATCCCGATACCCATTCCCGATGTAGGAGGCATGCCGTATTCCAGGGCGCGGATAAAATCCATATCTATGAACATGGCCTCGTCATCTCCTTTGTCTTTGAGTTTGAGCTGTTCCTGAAACCTTTCCAACTGGTCGACAGGGTCGTTTAGTTCGCTGTAAGCGTTTGCGAGTTCTTTTCCGCATACGAAGAGCTCGAATCGCTCTGTAAGTTCAGGATTAGTTCTGTGTCTTTTTGTAAGAGGAGAAGTTGCTACGGGATAATCGGTGATAAATGTAGGCTGTACCAGATGCTTTTCGCAATATTCTCCGAAAATAGCGTCTATCAGCTTACCTGTCCCGAACGAAGGATCTACCGGAACATGCAGTTTTTTGCAAACCTCGAACAACTGTATTTCATCCATTCCTGCTACGTCCACTCCTGCGAATTCCTTAATAGCTTCCAGCATAGGCAGACGCCTGTATTTGCCCCCGAAGTCCACATCCGTACCGTTTATAGTTACTTTTGTGGTTCCGTTTACTGTTTGCGCCACTTCGGAGAGCATTTGTTCTAAAAAACACATCATCCAGTTATAATCCTTATATGCCACATAAATCTCCATTGCTGTAAATTCCGGATTATGTGTCCTGTCCATACCCTCGTTACGAAAATCTTTTGCGAACTCGTAAACTCCGCCGTAACCTCCTACGATAAGTCTTTTCAGGTATAGCTCGTTAGCGATACGCAGATACAAAGGCATATCCAGGGTATTGTGGTGAGTGATAAAAGGGCGTGCACTCGCACCTCCGGGAATAGGTTGAAGAATAGGGGTTTCAACTTCGAGATAATTTCTTTCGTCGAAAAAGCGTCTCATGGTGGAGATGATCTTCGCCCTCTTAATGAAAGTCTCTCTTACGTCGGGATTAACGATAAGATCTACATAACGTTGCCTGTATCTGAGTTCCGGATCCGCAAAAGCATCAAATATTTCGCCGTCCTTCTCCTTGACAATAGGGAGGACACGTAAAGATTTGCTCAATACCGTAAGCTCTTTTGCATGGATTGATTTTTGTCCGGTCTGGGTAATAAAAGCATATCCTTTAATGCCTATAATATCCCCTATGTCTAACAGCTTTTTAAATACGGTATTATACATGGTTTTATCTTCACCGGGACAGATCTCGTCGCGTTTAATATAAATCTGTACGCGCCCCTGCTCATCCATAAGCTCTATAAATGCCGCTGCTCCCATAATACGCCGGCTCATAATACGCCCTGCCATAGAAATATCCTGATAGTTATTCTCTTCAGGATTGAATTTCTCCGCAATATCTTTTGTTGTAACATTTACCTCATACAATGCCGCCGGGTAAGGCTCAATTCCCAATTCTCTCATCTGAACCAGAGCATTACGTCTGTTCTGTTCCTGCTCATTTAAATTCAATTCCATGTTATATATTTTTATTATTACAAATTCATACGTTAAAAAATTTTTAAGGCATCCGCCTCAATTTATAACACTTTTTCTATTTTAAACAGTGTTATATAGCTCGCTAAAGCTCGGTTTATAAAAAAATCAGGGCGATAGTAGCCGCTTCGCTCTCTCATAAACATGTTTTAATCATTGCTTTGAGCGAATTTATGATTAAAAAAGCTCATGTTCGGTACATACAATATAAAGTACGGAATAATCTTCAATTACTAACATAACTACCGCCTGTTCCCATACCTGTTTTACGTTTCACTTTAACTAAAGGTATAAATTACAAGACGTTCCGGCGTCCGGTACAATTACAGCCATCCCTGCCGGAATTTCAATTCCACTGAGGTTCAATTACAAGATTACAGCCTGAATGCGAACAAACAGGTTGTAAGATATTTCAATTCCGTTACGGAATTGAGTCTACAAAGGTAATATTTTGTTGCAGAAATTCATTATACCTGTCTTTAATAGTTGTAAAAAACAGAATAGTTTTCAGAAACATATCCATAAAAACAGTGTGGTTTTATATAAAAAGAAATAAATCCGGGAATAACACAGATTAATCAATGTACGTTAAATGATTTTAATTACTTTTTTGAAAATAGCGGGACACATGCGCTTGCAACTACTACTTATTAGAGACACTGTTTTTTATGATGATAGCCGGGCTTAGATATAACATTTCCTTTATACATTTATTATTGAGATAGCCTGCATATAAAAAACTTCCCGGGTGAGATTTCTAATGGAGAGTTTTAACATGCATGCTGTAAGTCTGAGTACAGCTATTCTACACATCGTCGCACTCTCCGAGGTGCTTCTCGTTCTCATGTGTGAGACTACTGCAGATATATAATATTATTTTAACACGGCTACTTTTGATGATGTGAAAAAATAATTAATGCGTTTATCAGTATCCCGATAAATAGGCATTCGCAATGTTTTTGCAGCGGCAGGTACGGTATTTTTTTAACTTCGGTGTGTCGGGAAATTTTACGTTCTCTTTCCGGCACATAATGAACGGGAAATATGAGGGAAAGTACCGGTGCTATAGCATTGTAAATTCAACGTAATATATTTTTTGTTTTAATATATTTTAGAAACTGTTTTGAATTTATTAATCTCATTCTTTATCAGTTTTTCTCTTTTCATTTGCTTCCCTTGTTAAACAGGCCCCGCTATTCGCCGCATTAAGCAGCTTAAAATATCTAAAAAATATCCTTAAAATAATTTCTGGAACAAACCAAAACAGTTTCTTATAATTATCCCGATAAAGAAATGATACTATTTAAATTTGACAGATTCCGGC
>CAYVED010000080.1:0-11190 GCA_964449975.1 uncultured Muribaculaceae bacterium | reverse complement strand
ATAACATCTATTCCATTTCTAAATTCCACAGAAAGATTTTCTATTCCATCTCCAATAAATTCCATAACTTTATTTTTTACAAGACCTTTAGAAAAAACTTCTTTAATAATAGTAAGAGCAATATCTTGTGGTCCAATTCCTTTTTTAGGAGTTCCTTTTAAATAAATTCCTACAACTTGTGGATATTTAATATCATAAGTTTTATTTAAAAGTTGCTTAACAAGCTCTCCCCCACCTTCTCCTATGGCCATTGTTCCTAAAGCTCCATAACGTGTATGACTATCAGAACCTAAAATCATTTTTCCACACCCAGCTAAAGTTTCTCTCATATATTGATGAATAACCCCTTGATGAGGTGGAACATATATTCCTCCATATTTTTTAGCAGCTGATAAACCAAACATATGGTCATCTTCGTTAATAGTTCCTCCAACTGCACAAAGAGTATTATGACAATTTGTCAAAACATAAGGAATAGGGAATTTTTCTAATCCACTAGCTTTAGCTGTTTGAATAATTCCCACATATGTTATATCGTGAGACGCAAGTGCATCAAATTTTAAATTAAGATTTTCCATAGAATTTGAGATATTGTGATCTTTTAAGATTGAATAAGCAATAGTACCTTTTTTTCTCTTTTCATCTGCGTACCTTGTTGAACAGGCCCCGCGATTGGAATAGCTGAAAAATATCCTTAAACTAATTTCGGCAACAAATCAAAACAGTTTCTTGAACTATTATTAATACTTTTGTAAAAAATACATTTAACTATAAAATTTACTCAGAATATGGCGTTTTTCGCATTTTTACAGCCCCAGAATATCCCGGCAGACTCTATTAAAGTTCCGGCAAAAATCATAGACGAAACAATAAAAACGGTATTACAGACACCACTGGATCAATTAATCCTTACAGGGATAGATCATGCAATAAAAATAGGAGAAAAAATTCTTGCAGCTTTAATAATATATATTGTAGGTGCATGGCTGATACGCAAAAGCAAAAAACTTTTACGGAAAATATTTATAAAAAGAGGAGTAGATCCTTCTCTGGCCTCATTCCTTTTAAGTTTTGTAAGCATAACTTTCTCTGTACTCCTGATAATAACGGTAATAAGCATCCTGGGAGTGGATACTACATCATTCGTAGCTCTTCTGGCCGGCTCCGGTCTTGCAATAGGTATGGCAATGAGCGGTACGTTGCAAAATTTTGCAGGAGGAATAATGATATTACTGTTCAAACCTTTTAAGGTTGGGGATTATATAGATGCCCAGGGGTTTTCGGGCACGGTACAATCCATAGAGATTACTACAACCCATATAACCACGCCGGATCATAAAACGGTAATATTGCCTAACGGCGCTCTTTCTAACGGCTCTATCAACAACTATTCGGCTACCGGAACCAGAAGATGCGACTGGAATATAGGAATATCTTACGGAGACGATGTGGCAAAAGCAAAAGAGGTGATATTAAATATTATAAAAAACCACCCGGCTATAATAAACACTCCGGCCGAGCCGGTTGCAGTACTGAGCAACCTTGCAGACAGTGCAGTTATAATAACCGCCAGAGCATGGGTGAACAGCGAAAATTACTGGACTCTTTTTTACGAAGTAAACGAAACCGTATATAACGAACTTCCCAAAAACGGTATAAACTTCCCTTTCCCTCAAATGGATGTACACCTGAAAAACAATTAATCCGGATTTATTTATGGAATATACAAAACTGATAGTAGAGAGACAGGGTAATATCTGCATTATAAAAATCAATAACCCGCAGGCAATGAATGCACTTAATTTAACCATTCTCAATGAACTGGATTGCGCTGTCGATAAAATAAAAAAAGACAAAGGGATACTGGCGGTAATTATTACCGGAGAAGGGCGGGCTTTCGTTGCCGGAGCCGACATATCCCAGATGTCGGGAATGAATGCAGTCGAGGGAAAAGCTTTCGGCATAACGGGGGCTTCCGTTTTCAGGAAAATAGAGCTGCTGGATAAACCCGTCATAGCCGCTATAAACGGATTTGCTTTGGGAGGAGGATGCGAGCTGGCGATGGCCTGCGATATAAGGATAGCATCATCCGGAGCCAAAATGGGACAACCTGAAACAGGTCTGGGTATAACTCCGGGCTTTTCAGGAACACAACGCTTGCCGAGGCTGGTAGGTATAGGAAAAGCAAAGGAACTTATTTATACGGCCGATATAATAGATGCTGCGGAAGCTTTAAGAATAGGACTGGTAAACAAAGTGACCGAACCGGAAGCGCTTATGAGCACAAGCATGGAAATGGCGGAAAAAATAGTAAAGAAAGCCCCGATAGCGATAAGATACAGTAAAGAGGCTATAAACAACGGAATGCAAACGGATATAGATACTGCAATATCCATAGAATCCTCTCTTTTCGGGCTATGTTTCTCTACCGAAGACCAGAAAACGGGAATGAAAGCATTCCTGGAAAAGAAAAAACCAGAATATAAAAACAAATAATCATAATAATCGATACATGAGTTTTTTTTATCATAAATCCGCCGAAAGCAATGAGTAAACAAGTTTATGTGAGAGCGAGACGGTTACTATCGATCTGAAAAATTTTATTAAATTAATATATTTTTAAACGTATGA
The DNA here is from genome assembly GCA_964449975.1 of uncultured Muribaculaceae bacterium. GTDB lineage: Bacteria > Bacteroidota > Bacteroidia > Bacteroidales > UBA932 > Egerieousia. Next base: position 8,559 of record CAYVED010000080.1, on the reverse strand, counting down.
AAGTAGCAATTATAGGAACAGGCATAATGGGTAACGGTATAGCGCAAACATTCGCTATGGCCGGCCACGATGTTCTCCTCAAAGGACGTTCCGGGACATCGTTGGAAAAAGCTCATAAGGCTATAGAAAAAAGTCTCGACAGGATGATAGAAAAAGCCAAACTGGCAACCGTACAAAAAGACGCTGTTCTTTCCAGAATAAAAGATACTATGGAATACGAAGAGTGTTCGGATGCCGATCTGGTAATAGAAGTGGTTGCGGAAAATATGGAGATTAAAAAAGAAATTTTCCGGATTCTTGACAAAATATGCAAAAAAGAAGCTATTCTGGCAACCAATACCTCATCCCTGTCCATTACGGAAGTGGCATCTTACACTTCCCGGCCTGAAAAAGTCATAGGGATGCATTTCTTTAACCCCGTACCGGTGATGAAGTTGGTAGAGGTAATAAAAGGACAGCTTACATCCGAAGAAGTATATAATAAAATAGTCGAGGTATCTGCGGAAATAGGAAAAACTCCGGTAGGAGTCAATGAAGCTCCAGGATTTGTGGTAAACAGGCTGCTTATACCTATGATAAACGAGGCTATAGGAATCTATTCGGAAGGAGTTGCAAAAAAGGAGGAGATAGACGAAGCCATGAAGTTAGGAGCCAATCACCCTATGGGGCCTCTGGCTCTTGCGGACCTTATAGGACTGGATGTTTGCCTGGCAATTATGGAAGTGTTATTTAACGAATTCGACGACGGCAAATACCGCCCGCATCCTACCCTCAGAAAAATGGTAAGGGCTAATCTCCTGGGACGTAAAACCGGAATAGGATTCTACGATTACAGGAAATAGCAAACATATAAATACACATAATCAGAAAATAATATCCCGACAGTACCGATAAATAATCAGATATGCTGTCGGGATTGTTTTTCTATTTAAGATAGAATATCACAGGGAACGTAAAACGTACTTTTACCGGTTTTCCGTTATTATCCCTGCCCGGCTCCCACCGCGGGGATTTTGACACAACTCTCAATGCTTCACGGTCAAGAGTTTCATCTATACTGCGGATAACCTTTGTATCCGATACGGTTCCGTCTTCGTTAACGGTAAACTGCAAGGTAACACGGCCATGTATACCGGCGCTTTTGGCTTTTTCAGGATAATTGATATTCTCGAACACCCATTGGGTAAACACATTCTGGTCTCCCCCTCTGAACCTTGGCTTTACCGGACATGTCGCAAAATGATACGTTTCGGGTATTCCGGCAGATGGAGACACGCCGTTACCGCCGTTTATTTTACCGGCATATCCGGGAGATGTTACACAGAATAAAATCAAGCACAGGAATATAACCGGCAATAATAACAGCAGGCGATAGTCAGAACGTGACCTTCCGGCCTTTCCCATCATCCTTATCCTGTCTTTTAATGTGGAATAACTGAATCTGTTAGAAAGATAAGGAGTACTATTCTTCATTTCAAAATCCATAAGCAGTACAGAGTAGCTATAAGCATCCGTACCTGATTTTACTACATATTCATCCACCTGATACTCATGAACATCCCTTAAAAGTTTCTCAAAATGCCATACAACGGGATTAAACCATAACATAGCTTTCTGCAATGAAATAAACAAAATATCGACTGAATGGAAGAATCTGCAATGCAACTTTTCATGTTTGATTATGTGAGACAAGCCGGGGTTATCAAGGTTGTACTCCCCTATCACTATCTTGCCGAACAAAGAGAAGGCTGATCCGGATTTTGGAGAGAGTATTATCTTTGTATCGTTTATCATCAGGCCCTTCCCTTTACCCAGTATTTTAAAATAAGAAACCACTCTTATATACAACATTACGTTCAGGAATAAAAAGCCTGTAAAATATATGATGAAAAAAATATCCGCAAAAGAAACTCTATCGCCGAATAGCTTTAACGAAGGCGGTAAATCCGGTGTCTGCTCCGGAGAAATGAACAATCCTGGCAAATATTCGTAAAACCCCGCATAAGTATCGGAATTCAGCGGAATATTCAAAAACGGCAACACAAAAGAGAGGGGGATTATAAACAGCAGATAGACTCTCGAATAACCGAAAGATATTCTCTTATGCAATATTATTACATACAAAAGATACAGGATTACCAAAATTACCTGACTCCTTATAAAATAATCAAGTATACTATTCATAGGAACAAACTTTAATTATTTTTCAAGTATCTCTCTTGCACAATCCTTTAACTCCTCATACTGGCTCTCGGAAAGACTTCCCTCTTTTGTGAAATAAGAGAACAGAGCCTTAGGGGAATCGTCAAAGAAGACATTAAGCGCGTTACGGATAACCATACTCCTGTATTTCTCTTTGGAGATCAACGGATAATATCTATTTACTTTACTGAACGATTCGTGTCCTACGAACCCTTTTCTTTCAAGAATTCTCACGACTGTGGAAATAGTAGGATACGCAGGTCTGTTTTCCAAAGGATAAGCATCTACGATATCACCCAGAAACGCCTGCTTCTTAACCCAAAGAATCCTCATAAGCTCAAGTTCGGCTTTAGTCAGTTCTTTTACTTCATTGTTTTTCTCGAATCTCATACATATATCAAATTAAGAAGTGTTAGCGATCTATAATGCTTTAATTAATTTCTTATTAACAAGAGGGTTCGCATATATCGAAAGAAAAATATCCTGCAATTCCCTGCTGTCTCCCTCAGTAGCCTGCAATTTAAAATTCATATAACTTACGAATGATTGCTTATCGGCGGAAGAATACATGCCGGCATACTCTTCGGTATTGTTAAGCATATCATAAGCTATATAATTATTTTTCCACAATTTATAAGATGAATTGATTTTATAATCTATCGAAGAAGCCAGGGCCTTGAAACGTTCGTTTTTGTCAAATTTGGATGCGGCCTCTATCTCCTGCAATTTCATAGGTTCGTTAAACTCTATATGTATATTGCCCTTGAATTGCATTATGCCCGTAAGAATACTGTTCAAATCTTCATTTTTGGATTTCACATACTTCTTTCTCCTGGAAATAAACAACTCTACCGTCTTCAGCAGATCGCAAGGTTCATATTCATAAGAAATGGAAACAGGAAGTATGCAAAGTTCTCCAAAATCTTTAAGAAAGTCTCCTTCACCACTCATATCCAACATTTTAAGTAATCCTTGTTCCGTAATATCATTTCCATCCTTAGTGCGTCCGTTTCTCTGCGCTATCCATATTGAATTTTTATCGCTTACAATATTATATCTTATATACTGGGATAAAACCTGCGATGTAGTATAGACCTCTCTGGGAGAAGTACTCCTTACTACTTTTATCATCTTGTTGGTTCTGGCTATATCTTCAATAAACGGAGATGTTATCAGATTGTCTCCCACAGCCATCTCGGTTGTCTGAACCCCGTGGCTATGAAGAATTATCTGTATAATTGCGGAATCCAGCACTATATCCCTGTGATTGGATATAATAAGATGCTTCTCCCCTTTTCCGAAATACTCCAGTCCCGAATAGGTAAGCGTTTTAGCAGTATCCGCCAGAATTTTCTTTACGACAACCGCCATAACTTTATTCTGAAAATCATCTATCGTCTTGCAAGAAAGAAGAATATCTTTAAAGTATTCCTCGCCTTTACCGGGAAACAAATATGACGATATATCATTCAGGAGCGGATTATTTGCAATCCTTTCCAAGGCCGGAGATACCTCCGTATCTATATAGGGTCTTATATCTTCAAACTTTTCTAAATCCATAATAATATTATAAATCCCATGCAAAGCTACAAAATAAAAAAACAATAACGAAGAGAAAGCGGTATTAAAACGTCCCCTCCCGATATTTATAATAATGAGATAAAATTATTACAATATAAAACAGCCAAAGCACCAGTATTATTCCCAGCGCCCCTATAGTAAGAGCCGTATAGAGAATATATATGAAATATACCGATATGACAGTAATAATAGCCGATGATACGGGCAATACCCATCTACAACATTTGAACAGACATACCAGCAACGATACCGAAGTTATAAACAGCGGTATCAAAATAAAGAAATTCTCGGTAACGGTAAGGAACATCACAAGTGATAATAACCCTGTAAGCAGCATATTACCGAACAGGAACTCCAATGCAAAATATTTATATTTTCCCGACATATACCTGTAAAAAAACAAAATGGAAACAAAACAGAGGATCATCGAGCCTAATAACAGTATATTATCACATTTTATATATTTTACAGCGACAAGACTGAACTGCTGCCCCGTCAGTTTAGCCGCAACATAAGCAATCACCCCCCCGGCCGCAAAAGCAATTACCGCAAAAAGAACGGACAAACAGCTCCATTTCAATATCCGACACATCTTTATCCCTCCCGACTGTACATAAAATAAAACTACCATAAAGAGCAGTACCAAGGCCGCAATATTAAATATAAGATATTGGTTCCATGAAAAAACAAACATTCCGAAAACCGGAAAAGCAAAGAACACAACATCATCGTCCGATCTTAAACTGCCGGCGGAAGAATATTCTCCGGAAATCATATACTCTTTTATAACAGGTTCTAGCTGCATACCGTAATGTTGCAGGGATTCGAGGGATATATTGGAAAAATTATCGAGATCCGTATGATAATAGTGAAGATTATCTATTACCGCAAAATTAAACCCCGGTACGGAATCTTTTATCAGAGTGAAATCCGTATCATTAGGCATTGTCTTATAAACAAGAGTAGTAAGCGAAAATCCTCTGGGAATATCCGCTTTACGGTATAATTCCATAAGTTTTCTATTTCCGGGGGACGTTTCGAACAATAACGCCTTTCCCCTCACTCCTCTGGCTTCAACATTTATAACAAAATTTACATTATCAAATATATGCCTATCATTACTTAAAGCATTGCTCATACCATCCAATTCATGTTCTTCCGAATCTGTAAACAGCACTTTTATCCCCTGTTTCCATTGGTTCCTGTATTTCAGGGCCAGTTTCACGCTTTCAAGGATTACGCCGAGACCGTAACCGTCATCCGCGGCTCCGTAAGAATAGACCGTATCCCCCAGCACAACATTGAAAAACCTGGAATCCAGATGTGCGACAAGTAGTAAATACCTGGTATCCGCAGTAACATGCTCCGGATCGAACCGCGCATAGACATTCGCTATATCGAAATAGCCCCCGAATTTACATTTAATAGAGTCATATCCGAAAAAGAAAGACTCCCCGCCCATTTGCTCAAGTCTGTGAAACAGATAATCCCTTACGACTCTCCTCTCTTTCGGATGTTCTATGGAGTGAGGCTGCTTACTTATATACTTTATATCGTCCGCAACTCTTTCGGAAGAGAAGCCGTCATAAGAGTTATCTCTTACCTTAATAACCGGAAATATATCCAATGCAAAACATAATGCCGGTATTAAAAATAGATAATACAGAAAAATTTTATATTTGCCGGTAATTTTCATAGGACAATTAAGATAAAAATTATATCTTTACAAAGATAATAAAACCAAACTTATAAGCAAATATTATGTCTCAAACAGCTTCTCCATACATAAAAGAGCTTCTGAAAGGAGGCATCAAATGGATGCCTTTTTCCAAAAAGACGCTTGAAACCGCTATAAAAGAGGATAAAATCATTTTTGTGCATATAGGGAATATATTAAAAATAACAGAAAGGGAAGCCGCTTACAGACTTTTCGGGAATCAGGAAATAATAGATAAGCTCAATACATATTTTATCCCCATAGCTATTGATACAGAGGATGTCCCGGAAGCGCTTCTGATAGGACTCGATATGCTCATTATAACCGAACAAAACTTCAAAATTCCTATAAATATCTTTTCGCTGCCCGGAATAAAGCCTTTCACCTCTTTTTCCAGCATGGATATTGATAACTTCATCTCCCTGACCGACAATATCATATACTCCTTTACACACAAAAGGGATCTATTGGAAAAAGCGAGTATGTACATGATTGAAAGACTGGCGAATACCGGCACGGTACATCATAAGGAATCTCCCCGGACATTATCCGCAAGGCTACTGCATACTTACGTAAGATCATGGGAAAGCAAATTAGATAACAAAATAGGATATAATAAAAATTCTCCCCACAAACTTAACAGCCGTACATATATCTTCTTTCTGAAATATTACATAAGATATAATATGTCAGACCGTATCTCCGCCATTAAAAATCAACTTGATAAAATTTATTATTCATGTATGTTCGACCCTGTGGAAGGAGGCGTCTTCCTAACGGCAAAAGATTATTCTTTAAAAGATCCGTTGTTTGAAAAAAGCCTTTCAGAAAATACGCATGCGGCAACTCTGTTCTCTTTTGCATATAAATATTTCGGCGATCAAAAATACCGTACTGCAGTAGAAAGGATTCTTGAATTTATCGAAAGCGAATTTAAGTCGCCCGAAGGAGGATACATAACATATATTACGCTCAATAAAGAGGTACACGAATCCTCATATTACAAATACTCGGTTAAAGAGTTAAAATCATATTTTCCGGACAGGTATCCGGAAATAACCCGCTATCTCGGTATGACAACAGACATAAACGAAGACATTCAGCAAAACATATCGAATACTCCTGATTCCGGCCTGATAACCGGTAAAGAATACGAACAATTAAAAAAAATACGCCGGAACAAAAAAGAAAAACTATGCGATAAACGGGTAATTACCTGTTATAACTGTATGTATGCATCATCCCTTTGCATTATTTCCAGAAATCTGGGCGGCAACGACAAATATATAGAACAGGCTGAAAAAATCATTTCCGGTATAATAAAGAAACAAAAAAACGGAGAGATAATGCTGAACAGGTATATGTTATCCGGACACCGGGCCTCAGGATATTCCGATATTATGGACTATGCCATGTTTCTTAATGCGGTTATAAATTTATATAAAAGTACAGAAAAAGAACAATACTTTACACTATCCAGAAAATACTCGGCATATATTCTTTTGAATTTCTTCCAGGCCGATAACGGAATGTTCAGCAAAGCTCCCAAAGCGGAACAAATAACCCCGTTAAAAAGAGAGTCGGTAATAGACTATATCAGATTTTCAGCCAACTCCGTAATGGCCAGAAACATGCTGCTGATGTATAAAATTACCGGAGAAAACTTGTACGGAGATATTTTTAAACAACAACTTTATAATGTGGAAAACCATATTATAGGGTCCGGACCGTTAATGACGGGATGGGCGCTCCAGATATTAAACTATCTTACCGATAAACACCCGGAGCAAAATTCCGCAGTAAAATTATTTTCCGAACAATAAAGAACTGTCCCCATAACTTAAAAACCTGAACTCGTTGTTCATTGCATAATCATACACATCTCTCCATTTTTCCCCGATAAAAGCGGAAATAAGCAATAATAATGTACTTTGCGGCTGATGAAAATTAGTTATAAGAATATCTGCAACCCTGAATATATAAGAAGGGACAATAATTATAGCAGTTCTTGCGATAATCCTATCTAATTCATTATTATCCAAATAATTAATTATAGCAGATATAGCCTCTGTTAAAGTATAGGCATACTCTCCCGAATATGGCTCCCATTGGGATACCGTATGAGGATCACGTCCTTCTATACAACGGACGCCTATAAAATACAGGGATTCCAGTGTCCTGGCAGAAGTAGTACCTACAGCAACCACCTTTTTCCCCGTTTCCGAGGCAATACATAGCTCTCTCAGCAAAGACTTCGACACCTCAAAAGGCTCCGTATGCATCTTGTGTCCCGATATATATTCGCTTTTTACAGGCACGAAAGTCCCTGCTCCTACATGCAGGCAGACATTTTCACGTTTAATTCCCGCATTATCTATATCCGTCATAACCTTGCCCGTAAAATGCAAACCGGCAGTAGGAGCCGCGACAGACCCTTTTATTCTGGCATATAAAGTCTGATAACGTACATAATCAAGCTCTTCCGTATCCCGTTTAAGATACGGAGGAATAGGTATCTTACCGCAGATATCAAGTACCTGGGAAAAAGATATTCCCGTATCCCATTTAAATAAGACGACGGAACCGTTATCATTAGTCCTGGATATTAATTCCGCCCTGAGATTAAGCCCGAAAGCCTCTTTATGATCCTGACCGCATAAAAAGGAGAGTTCACCGGCTTTCCATTTACGGGCATTTCCTATTACGGCATTCCAGGAGCAACTCCGTGTAGAAGCAAATGCAAGAGCATAATCAGCAGGTTCCGCAGGCTCCAGACAAAAAATCTCTATAACGGCTCCCGTATCTTTTTTAAATAACAACCTCGCCGGAACTACTTTAGTATTATTAAATACCATCAGAGAAAAGGGAGGTAACAAGTCTGCGAGATTTGAAAATTTGTCCTCTGATATATTATCGTCTTTAAATATTAAAATCCTGGAATTATCTCTTTTTTCCAAAGGATATTTTGCGATTCTGTTTTCAGGTAAATTATAATTATAATCCTGTATCTTAATTTTAGGCTCCACATTCAATTATTTTGCGCAAAGGTATATAAATGT
>CAYVED010000079.1:0-11290 GCA_964449975.1 uncultured Muribaculaceae bacterium | reverse complement strand
TCTTTTTCAATATGAACCCCGATAACTTATATAAGTACGAGCTTTTACTGAAAAAAAATCTGAAGTTCGATATATGGGATATTCTGAAGGGAAAAATATCTTTCGCCCAAAATATGCACAAATGTATATTTATTAATAGATTATAATTACAACTCCGTATGATTTATAAAAAAACAGCCGGGAATCTTAATGATTTAACCGGCTGTTAAAATATTTTCTTAATTCTTAATAGAATTTATATCGTTCGTCTTTTACATCGGCTTTATCGGACATAATAGCCGGAAGCACTCTTGTTATATACATAAATTCCTGTGCTTTCCGCTGTTTTGCATCATCCTCTGTATAGAATGCACCAACCTCCTTACCGTTAATTGTAAAGTAATAAATGCCTATTTCACCCACCACAGGGCCTATAATCTTGTTTTCAGGAGAACCGGCTATCGCTCCAATAAATTTAGGATCAAGTTGCTGGGATGTAAGCGATGAGAATGCTATCCCGCTCTGGGAACTAACGGTAGTTCCGAGTTTCTCGGCTATCTGCTCCAAAGTATTCGCACCGGCAATAGCAGCTTTAGTTTCCTCCGCTATTTTTTCTCCTTTTTTCTCAAGCACAAGCATATTCTTTATCTGCGGAGCAAGCTCGCTTAACGAAGCATAACCGGCCTCATGCTCGCCTGTAATAGCAACGACAAAGAAATATTTGTTATCTATCGTAATTATAGGAGAAACCGCTCCGGTTTTATTCTCATTGGCCCATTTCGAAATCTCCCTGGTATGCTCATAATTTGCCAGAGTTTTGGCTCCCGGAAGAACCCTTACGGCAGGATATACGCCCAGATTAAGTTCTTTTGCAGCAGTATTGAATTTGCTTAATTCCCCCGCGCTCCTGGTAACAAGATCGTTAGCTTTTGCATAATAATCCGCATAAGTCTGTTTTCCGGCAACGGCATCCTTAAACAGCAGAGCTACCTGCATTTTCTTAACCGGCCTGGTAACATCCGTAACCTTAACGATATGTGTCCCGTAAGCCGTTTTAACCTTTATAACCCCTCCTTTAGGAACCGAAATAACCTCTTCCATTCCAGGAATCATATATTGTTGCGTCATCCAGCCTATATCGCCGGTTTCAGCCGCATTAGGATTCTTGTCCGACGAATAGATACCGGCAAGCATGGCGAAATTTCCGCCACCTTTTGTGATAACCTGCAAAAGACTATCGGCTTTTTTCTCATTATCCCCCTGAAGAAGTATATGTTTCACGAATACGGAATCAGGCATCTGCTTAATATCCATTATCCTTGCGGCAAGGAACGAATTATCCTGCTTGAAAGGATTCAAAACATCTCCGACTTTCGCATCTTTCGCAAAATCTTCAAGTACAGGGGAAATATTGTTCAATTCGCCGATTTTATAAAAATAAGGATTATAAGGTTTATCGGAATTCCTCGCAAGGAAATTTTTTATATTAGGAGCAGTACGGAACTCATCATAAACTTTATTCATATCTTTCTCCGCCAGATTAATATCTTCTGCAGAAGGAACGACTTCAAATACGACATACTCAAGATCCTTACTTGCCTGCTGCCTGAAATTCTCTTTATTTTTATCGTAATAATTTTTTATCTCCTGTGTTGAAACGGTAATGGTACTGTCCGTAGAAAATCCGAAAGGTTTCATTACGAAATCAACATTATACGTAGTATTGTTCTCCGCAATCGCTCTTTTCAGTTCAACCGGACTAATGACGTTGCTCTTGTCAAGCAAAGAGATATATTTTGTAAACATCTGGTCTTTAATCATATTATCTTCCAGATATTTCCAGTAAGTCACAAGGTTACCCGTCTCGTCCTGAGGAATAGCCTGAACAAACTGCACCAATCTGGCTTTATCGAACTGTCCCTGCTCGTTTTTGAAAGAGGCTTCGTTAGCCAGTACGGGTGAGATATTCCTGCCCTGGCTTAAATCAAGAAGCTCGTCGTTACCCAAAGACAGTCCGGCATTTTCCGCTGCGGGAATAATGACCCTTTCCGTAATTTCATCCTGCCATGCAGTATTATTAATCATCTCCTGGGTTTTATCATCAGTCGAGGAGTTTCCTGCTGTTAATTGATAAATCTTAGTAAAATAATCTACTTTTTTCTGATAATTCTGATACGAGATACCCTCTCCGTTTATTTCACCTACATCATATTTAGATGAAAACATAGACATTGCCGATTGAAGAGTATCGGGATCAATAATAAACGATAATAAAGCAACCGCGATAAGGATTGTGATAAACGCTCCCATCTTTACGCGTATTTTCTCTAGAACTGCCATTTTTATAATAATTTAAATAATTTTTCTTGCAAGGTGCGAAGATAGTAATTTTCTGTATAATAACACTAAAAAATCTATTCTTTCAATATCTTGAGATTAACCGTCTCTATCCTGTTTCTGGCGGTTTTAAGTATAGTAAAAGAGAATATCCCGAACTGAAGTACTTCTTTTTCCTGGGGGATATTTTCATAATAATACATTATTAATCCGGCAAGAGTCTCATAATCATCTGATTCAGGCAAAGAAAGAAAGTATTTGCGATTAATTTCCTTTACTTCAAGCCTCGCAGAAAAAATATATTCGTTATCCGAAACCTTTTTCTCTATAAAATCTTCGTCGTCCAGCTCATCGCTTATATCCCCGAATATCTCTTCAATAAGGTCTTCCAGTGTTACGATCCCGCTTGTTCCGCCGTATTCATCCTTAACTACGGCTATCGATTTACGATTCTTTGTAAAATATGCAAGCAGAGATTGCGCACTCATATTTTCCGGAACATAATCTATCTTCCTGAGAAGCTCCCCTATTGCTTTGTTTTTATTTTTAAAAAGATCTTTGGAGTGAACATAACCTATAATACTGTCTATATTCTCCTTATAAATTATTATCCTTGAATAGCCCGATTCCACGAATAATTCAATGAGTTCCTTAATATCATCTTCAATATCAATAGCTGCTATTTCAGTACGGGGAACCATGCACTCCCTAAGCTTCACCGATGAAAAATTAAGGGCGTTCCTGAAAATCTCTATATCATGCAAATGTTCGTTCTCCTGCTCCTGCGTCTTACCTACCTCATTCGATAAATGCATAAGATCGTTTTTATCAAAAATAGTTTTATTTACATCCTTACCTACCCTGTCGCCGAACCATATCCTTATTATCCGTTTGGAGATAAAATTAGTAACGATAGTAAGCGGATACAGAAAGTAATAAAAGCATATAATAAGCCAGTAAAGTCCCTTGAAAATACCGTTCGGATTAAACCGGCTCAGTGCCTTAGGCAGAAATTCGGCGGTTATCAGCACTATAAATGTAGCTATAATAGTCTCTATCGCCAGAATTCCTCCCAAAGAACCCGTAATATATCTTTCAATAAGCGGGTCCAGTATTTTTGCAATGGATATACCGTATATTACAATAGCAACGTTATTCCCCATAAGCAGACATGAAATAAGTTCATCGGGATGCCGGACAAACCTGTTCATAACCAGTGCATATCTTTTCCCCTGTTTTCTGTCAAGCTCTATCTTTAGCTTATTGCTGGAAAAAAACGCTATTTCATAACCGGAAAAAATAGCCGAGAAAAATAAAGCCAGCAATGTAATTATTATCTCGCTTCCCATTTTATCTGTTTTTTATAACCGGTCCTATAAAGTTTACGGTATCGATATATACAACCCCGGTAGAATCTCTTCCTACGATTCCGAAACTATCAAAAGGTTTTAAAATATTGGCATTCCTCGCCATCTCATCGCTCTCCATACCGTATCCCTGCATAAATCCGTCCGGAGAGAACATTTTTACAAAACAATTAGTAAAAATCTTCTTCTGTTCCCTGTCCCAGTAAAGGGTATCCGTTTCCATCCTCTCTCCTTTTATGAAATTTATTATGACCACATCCCCGAAAGCCTCCCACTTTTCATCATTTCTGGTAGTAGTATGTTTAGCCGCATCAGAAGTGATACGGGTTTCCAGCAATCCTTCATTATTATACGCATATACATCAAAACCCTCCGGAAAAAGTTCATAAGATTCCTTTTCATTCTCGTAGCGAAGCATAAGCTTAGCCTGCATACGCATCTGTATCATTCCGTCGCGGGTCTGAACGGCATACATATCTTTTACCCTTTGGCGCGGAACTTTATTAAGGTCAAGTGTCTGAAGATTGCCGTCCGGTTTACAGGAAACAACAAAGGTAGCAACCGCAATAACGATTGCTACCATATATCCTTTAATAATATCGGGATATACTCCTGACATTGTTTATTTAATTGTCCTTACCGTTGTCGTAGCGCTAAGTCCGCTGCAGGATACGGAGAATGATTTACCGTCCATAACATCATACATGAACGCATCTTCCGTCTTGGGAAAATACTGGCTGAATTGAGAAATCAACTTATTGGCCTCTTCCGTTAATGATGAATCGGCAGCCTTTGCCTTTATAAGATAGTCAACAGCAACCCAGTATTTAGCCCTTTGCTCTATTTCATTTCCTCCGCATTTCTGATTACTCCATATACTTCCTATAAGGAAATACGCTTTACCGGCAATCTGAGGATTAAGTTCGGCCGCTTCTTTTGCGACCTGTACGGCTTTAACAGGATTCGAGACTTTTTTGAAATAATATGTAGCCATCTCAAAAAGAAGCTCCCCGTCTCTGGCAGCATCGGAATCCGGACTGTCTATAGCCTCCTGGAGGCATTTCAAAGCCTCTTCATTCTCGTCCCTGCTGCTGTGCAATTTGTAAAGGAGGTGAGCTGAAATATATGAAGGCTCCAGTTGATTTAGTGTCGTAACGGTTTTAAGGAACAACTCGGACTGTATACACTCGTTATCGGAAAGCAGTTTTACGATAGTCTTTACAAGCTCCTTGTCGTTAGGATTTTCTTCGAACCTGGGACCGAATACTGCTATCAGATTATCGCAATTAGCGACTCCGCTCGTTATGAACAGATTCTCGAAAGCAACCTGGGCGCTCTTATTATCGTCCGAAGGATGAGCCTTAACTTTAGCGTCCATAATAGGAGAAATATCCGAATATACCGCAAGAACTTCGCTGTCACTCATTTCTTTATTCTGATACAGGGTTTTTGCCTTATCCATTGCCGTAACCAGTATAAACGTACTTGCATTAACACCAACCTCTTTTATAATAGCATCAACCTCATCGAAAATCTTTTTAGCATCTCCGTCCATAAATTCCAGCATATCAACAACTTTATTCTCTTTTGCAGAGTGAGCGTTTTTAGGATAATATTTAGCCCTTACGTCGCTGAGCATGATCAAAGAATCGATAAGCTTATGTCTCTGTTCCGGAGTACCCTTATGATTTTTAATACGGTAAGTCATAATTTTCCTTCCATCTATAAACAGATACTGGCTTGCCCTCGGAGGACAATAATGCATGGCTTTTATCCATAGTGGAGTAGCCTCTTTATAATTGCCCTGTTTATAATAATCCCGGTAAAAATTAAGATAGTTAACACAATCGGCACTATCCTTTCCGAACCGGCCCTGAGCAAACGAAGATGTCGAGCCTAATAAAAGGAATGCCGCTGAAAGATAAATTAATATGCGCATTTTTTTCATAATAGTTGTATATATTTAAGTATTATATATTTTATTAATTGTATTTGTGTTTTATAAACCACATATCATGCAGGTTTATATTTATAAAAAACTGTACATATCTCTCTCTTACGGCAGTTCTTTTTACAGAACCCCTTTGTCCGAAATCAACCGCAATATTAACGGCATTGTACCATCTGTATATTGGCAGAGACATTCCTAATGTAAAGCCCGCCGAATTAACCTGTCTTCCTCCAACATTAATATAAGACTTGTCATAATAAGCCCCTACACGGTATGTAACCCTTTTCATATAATATCTTATATCATATTTATTGGGGATAAACTCGAGACCCAGTTTATATGAATTAGCCGTAGCAGGAGTAAAATCGCCGGAAGTCTCTATAAATTTGGTTTTCGACCAGTTCTGCCTGGTATAATCGAAGCCTATAAGCCATTTATCTTTCTTTTTCAAAGATATACCCAGCGACAATTCTTCGGGAATAGTTATTCTGGCATTTTTATTCACGTCATGCTGTACGGTATCCGTTACCGAACCGGCAACGGCGTATGCAAATCTCGTAAGATCCCCCTTTAGATTAGTCTTTAGACTGTATGCGGCGCCGGCAGTAAACGTAATATCCTTATTTTTGCCTATATTCCTGAAATACTGAAGTCCTATTTTAGAAGAAAACGCGCTCAATGAATAATCCCATCCGGTTTTAATACTTCTGGCACTGGCGTCGGAATTAAAGAGAACATTACTATATCTGTCGAGAGCGCCGAAATAATATATAAACTCAGCTCCGAGAGAAAAGTTTTTAAAAATATTCATAGCCCCGCCCAGAAAAAACTTATTTATACTTCCCTCTCCGTATTTCTGATATTTAATATCGCCATACTTGGCAATCAAGGCGTTGTTTGTTTCGGACGCTTCGAATTTGTACCCTATATTACTGTAAGGCACGATACCTACTATAAGAGCGGACTTTTTGTAAATAGGTGTCGTTAAAATTATATTGCGCATATTAAACGTATTATAAGCCGAATTGACTTTTCCGTCGGTATTGTAAAAATTCTTCTGATCTATTCCGAAATCCAGCATAAAAGCCAGAGTATCCCTGTCTGTTATCGCAGCCGGATTAAGATAATTTATAAACCGGTTATCTCTTACTCCTACACCTATTCCGCCCATCCCGATATTAACGGCTGTGCCTTGTTTCCCGATCTCTCCTATGCCGAAAAGAGAATACGGGGTATAAGTCCCGAGCGCATCGGTAGTCTGGGCATTAAGCGCTCCCGCGCAAAAAAGGATAATCGTAAATAATGATAAATTTCTAAATTTTGTTACAATCCGCATAATAATCCGCAATTTGAGCTAACCCGATCAAAACAAGGTTTTGGATTACAAAGATGGTATTTTTCAATTTTTTAGCAAAAAAAAATGCATCTCCGCCTGTAAAAACCACTATATGACCGGGATTTTGTTTAATGTATCCCTCTACTTCAAATATTAGGCCTAAAACTACCCCTGCAGTCATGGCTCCCGTTGTAGTAACCCCTATTTCCGGATATTCGTCATCCGGCTTTATCAAAGGAAGACATTTCGTAAAAACATTAAGGGCCTTGAATCGGCTCTGCATCCCCAGAGAGATATTTCCGCCTTTATACATCCCTTCCTTATCTATATAATCTATTGTAAGAGCCGTTCCGAAATCAAATTTAATACAATCCCGACCGGGAAACAACATCGCCAACGCAAGAGCCGCCGCCCTTCTGTCCGCTCCGAGCGTTCTGTCGGGAAAACAGTATTTCAAGTCCACGGGAAGTTTTGTCTTATCATTTAAAACTATAAGTTCCCTGCATTTCGTACGGAGTACTTTTTCCATACCTGGATCATCTTCCTTTACGGTCGCAAGAACGATTATATCTATTTCTCTGTTTTTTATCACCGAAAGTATAAAATCCAGGTTATCAAGCCTCGGACTTCTTAATATATTAAATAATTTTCCCTCCCTCTCGAAAGCTACCTTACAATTCGAATTACCTATATCTATTAAAAAATTAGTCACGTTTTTTTTGTTACAATTCTGCAAATATAGTAATTATTTAAATTAATAAATTCAAAACAGCTTCTAATATTAACCGGTTTAAATATTTATACTGTTTTTCATCTGGATTATAATATTATATGCCTTCTCTATACTCCTTATATTTTCTATTCTGAGCAGCAATTTATTATTCTGTTCTTTAATCCTGAACTTAGACGGATTATTATTTAAATAAGTAAGTATTTTCGTAAAGAGTTCACTTTTATAATAAGGAGAAGTCTGGTTATTTACGAAATAAGCCAATGCTATTCCGTTTTTTATAACTATTTTCTCGAATCCCAGTCTTATAGCCTCTCTTCTTAATCTTACTACATACGTAAGCTGTATCAATTGCGGCGGAAGTTCCCCGAAACGGTCTTTAAGCTCTGACGTAAAGTTTTCGAGCTCTCTCTCATTCTTTATCGTATCCAGCTCTTTATAAAGTCTTATCTTCTCCGAGACCTGGGGAAGATAGTTATCCGGAATAAGAAGTTCCAGATCCGTATCTATAATACAATCAGTAATATAAATCTCTTCATTTTTATTACTTTCAACGGCTTCCCGGTAACTTTCTTCATTCTGACGCCTTTTCTCCGCCTCCTTTCTCTCCAGTTTATTCTCTTTTATTATGCCTTTCTTTATATTTTTTACCTCATCTTCCTGTAATGCATTCTGCTCCTGTTTAATCTCCATAAAAGCCTCCGCAAGTATTCTCTGATATGTTTCAAATCCCATATCTGCGATAAACCCGCTCTGTTCGCCTCCCAGGAGATTTCCGGCTCCTCTTATATCCAAATCCTGCATTGCAATATTAAAACCGCTTCCCAGATCGGAAAACGCTTCGATAGCACGCAACCTGCGGCGGGCGTCATCGGATATTGAAACCATAGGCGGCACTATAAGATAACAGAACGCTTTCTGGTTGGAACGTCCAACCCTTCCACGCAACTGGTGCAGATCGCTAAGACCGAAGTTCTGAGCCTGGTTAATAATTATTGTATTAGCATTGGGCACATCTATTCCGTTTTCCACTATAGTTGTCGCTATAAGCACATCATAATCTCCGGCCATAAAATCAAGTATCCTCTCTTCAAGTTCTTTCGGCTCCATCTGCCCGTGTCCCACGCATGTTTTCACTCCCGGACATATTTTTTTTATAATATCTTCCACCGCAAGAATATCTTCTACCTTGTTATGTACGAAATAAACCTGTCCTCCCCTTTCTATCTCAAATTTAACAGCATCCCTTATAAACTCTTCATTAAAGTCTATTATCTCGGTTTGTACCGGCAACCTGTTGGGAGGAGGAGTGTTTATAATAGAAAGATCTCGCGCTCCCAGCAAAGAGAATTGCAAAGTACGCGGAATAGGAGTAGCGGTAAGAGTTAAAGTATCTACAGAGAGTTTTATCTGTTTCAATCTCTCCTTTGCCGCAACCCCGAATTTCTGTTCCTCGTCTATTATAAGCAGCCCCAAATCCTTAAATCCTATCTCTTTATTAAGAAGCCTGTGAGTTCCTATTATAATATCCGTTTTTCCGTTTTTAAGTCTTTGAGCTATATCCTTTATCTCTTTAGCCGTTTTCAGCCTGCTCAAATATTCTATATTGCAGGGAAAATCCTTTAATCTTCCCTTAAAAGTTTTATAGTGTTGTAAAGCAAGAATGGTAGTGGGAACGAGAAGGGCTACCTGCTTACTATCGGTAACGGCCTTAAAAGCAGCCCTTACCGCTATTTCAGTCTTTCCGAATCCCACGTCTCCGCATACGAGCCTGTCCATAGGATAATTTTTCTCCATATCATCCTTTACATCCTGAGTGGTTTTCAACTGATCCGGAGTATCCTCATAAATAAAAGAGGCTTCCAGTTCATGTTGCAGATAACTGTCTGGAGAAAAAGAAAAACCATCCGACTGTCTCCTCTCAGCATAGAGTTTGATAAGATCCTTAGCTATATCTTTAACTTTGCTTTTTGTCTGGTTTTTCAATTTTTCCCATGCTCCTGTACCCAGCTTATATATTTTAGGAGCAGCACCCTCCTTACTCTTATAACGTGAAATCCTGTGTATTCCGTGTATAGAGACAAATATTACATCATTATCTTTATATATAAGTTTTACGGCTTCCTGTATTTTTCCGTTCGTATTCGTTTTTACCAATCCCCCGAAAATTCCTACTCCGTGATCTATATGTACCACATAATCCCCTATTTGAAAAGAATTAAGCTCATTAAGAGTAAGTCTTTCGCTTCTGGCAACTTCCCTCTTTACCTTTACACGATGGTAACGATCGAAAATCTGATGATCGGTATAAAGGCATATTTTGGAAATATGATCTATAAAACCGCTATGCAGAGAGTAGTTAAGCTCTTCAAATTCAGGTATAGATCTTCTATCGTCCCCATCATTGTGAGAAAAGATGCTTCTTAATCTTTCGAACTGTTTCGGATTATCGCTACTTATAAATATTTTATATCCTAATAATATTTTATCTTTCAGATCATTTAACAAAAGATTGAAATTCTTGTTAAAAGAAGGCTGGGGAGATATTCTGAATTCTATCTTTTTTTCATCTCCGGATATTGTATTCATATAAGAAAAAAACACCCTCTTCCCGGAATTTATCTCTTTTAAAAGGGATTTATATTCATTTCCCGACAAATTTTCTTTTTTAACGGAAACGGAGTTCTCTTTCTCAACCTTATTTATAAGTTCCAACTGCTCCGTAACATAATGCAGATCATCTATCCACACACATGTATTTTTCCTGCCCGCATATTCAAAAACACTTACATTCTCAAGACCGGCAAATTGCTCACTATCATAAATATTGGGGAATATTTCAATCTGCTTTAGTTCTTTTACCGAACACTGGGTATTAATATCGAATTCCCTTATGCTTTCAACCTCATTTCCGAAAAAATCAAGTCTGTAAGGTTTATTATCCGAATAGGAAAAAATATCTATTATCCCTCCTCTTAAAGCGAATTGTCCCGGTTCGCTTACAAAATCTACTTTCTCAAAATTATAAAAAAGAAGAGTTTCCTTTATAAATTCATGGGAAAGATTATCTCCGTTGGATATTATCAGAATATTTTTAACAAGTTCGTCGGGATTTATTATTTTTTCATAAACGGCCGCAGGATATGTCACTAACACAAGACTTTTATTTTCGTCTCCGACTTCTTTAAATTTATTTAAGGCGCTAAGTGCAGCGCTTCTTTGCACCTTTTGCGTAGATTCCTTGATAGTGCTTATTTTTGAAACCTGCGTTACGGAAGATGGAAAAAAGAAAACATTTTCATCTCCCAAAATATTATACAGATCATTTGAAAAAAAAACTGCTTCCTCTTTTCCGTTCATTATAACTATATGTATACCCTTATCCGCTGCCAGCGAAAATGAATATGCTTTTGAAGAACCGTAAAGTCCGGAAACCTCTGTTTTATTTGAAGTATTATTTTGAAAAAAATTAACCAACTCTTTTTGAGGTGATTGTTTTGAAAAAATATTTTGTAATGCGTAATTTTCCATTGCGGGTACAAAATAAATCAAGTTTTTAACAACAGACAAAAAAAAGTGTTGAAAACTCA
>CAYVED010000078.1:0-11349 GCA_964449975.1 uncultured Muribaculaceae bacterium | reverse complement strand
GATCAATCGCAATTCCTGAATTCAGTTAATTAAAAATGAGAAAAATAGCAGCAAACTACATATTCCCCGCAACAGGGGAACCTATAAAGAACGGATATGTAAGAACAGATGACAACGGAGTTGTAACGGAGGTCGGGGCGCTGGACGGGGAGTGCGAAGATACCGAGTTTTATAACGGCATCCTGTGTCCGGGATTTATAAACGCGCATTGCCATATAGAACTTTCGCACCTCAAAGGCATCTTTAAAGAGGACAGCGGTATGAGCGGATTCATAAAACAGATAAACGCCCTCAGGCTAACCGCCGGCAAGGAAGAGCGCATATCCGCCCTTAAAGAACAAATGGATATGCTGTATAGACAGGGTGTAAGCGCAATGGGAGATATAAGTAATTGCAACGAAAGTTTTGAGGCTAAAGCCGCATCCGCACTCCATACCAGAACATATCTGGAACTTTTCGGCTCCGAACCCGGAGATGCAGAAAATATCCTTAAAGGAGGAAAAGAGCTTGAGGCCGCAGCGGCAGCATACGGACTTAACGCCGCAATAACACCCCATTCATGCTATACAATGAGTCCCGCACTCCTGGAAAATGCAGCAGTGGAGGGACTTAAAAGCGGTTTCCTATCATATCATAACCAGGAAAGCCCGGAGGAAGAAGAGCTTATGATACACGGAACGGGAGCGCTTGCACGGCTATATCTGGATCGCGGACTGCATAAGCCCCCGGTAACCGGCAAACCTGCCCTTATTTATTTTATAGACCGGCTGCTCGCCTTTTCCGCCTCACCCGTAAAAGGACGCATAATGCTGGTACATAATGTAGCTACCAACCCGGCAAGCATAGATTATGCGTTGAAGAATCTTCAGACTCCATACTGGACAATTTGTCCGCTTTCCAATATTTTCATTCACAGGGCACTGCCGCCGCTGGATATGATGAGGGAGAAAGACCTTAAAATATGCCTGGGAACAGACAGTCTGTCAAGTAATAAGATACTCTCAATAGCCGAAGAGATAAAATGCCTGCACTCGCATTTCCCGCATATTCCGCTCGAAGAGATTTTAACGTGGGCCACGATAAACGGAGCGGAAGCCATAGGCATGGAAAAGAAACTCGGAAGTTTTGAGGAAGGCAAAAAACCGGGCATAGTTTTGGTTGATAATATAGACTGGAATAATTTAAAGCTCACCGACAAATCAAGAACAACGCGGCTGCTGTAAATCAACATCCCGGATTAATAATTAAAAAGCACACCAATATGTCTACAATATTGTTTAATCATATAATTTTCGGCCCGGTAAAAAGCAGAAGGCTAGGAAATTCATTGGGTATAAACCTTCTGCCTAAGTTCGGAAAATGGTGCAGTTTCGATTGCATCTATTGCGAATGCGGCTGGAACAAAGACGGCAAAAACGATACCGTGTTGCCGTCTAAAAAAGAGGTTTACGACGCTCTCGACAGCAGGCTGCACTCGTTAAAAGAAGAGGGAACCCCCATAGATACGATAACATTCTCAGGTAACGGGGAGCCGACACTGCATCCCGACTTTCCGGAAATAATAGATTTCACTCTGCAACTGAGGGATAAACTATATCCCTCGGCCAAAGTATCGGTGCTTACAAATGCATCCAGGATAGGGAGAGCAGAGATAAGGGAGGCTCTTATGAAAACGGATAATCCTATCCTTAAAATAGACTCTCCCATCGAATCTTTAATGCGGCGGATAGACCGTCCGAATGAAGCATATTCTTTATCGGAAACCATTGAGAATATGAAATTATTTAAAGGCGGCTTCATTTTGCAGACCATGTTCCTAAAAGGAGAGGTGGACGGCATGATAATTGACTGCACCGATCCCGGACATTGCAAAGCATGGAGGGAACTAGTAAGGGAACTTAACCCGCGGGAAGTTATGATGTACACGATAGACAGGGAGACCCCGGCAAAAGGGCTGCAAAAAGTCAGCCGCGAGCAGATGTGCGCCATAGCTCAACCGCTTATAGAAGAAGGTTATAAAATACAGATAAAAGGATAAAGAAATGAGAGCGGTAATACAGCGCGTAAGCAACGCCAAAGTAACAATAGACGGAGAAGTAAAAGCAAGTATCGGAAAGGGACTCATGATTCTTATAGGAATTGAAGAAGCGGATAATGGAGAAGATATAGCCTGGCTGACAAAAAAGATAGTAAACCTGCGTATTTTCGATGATGAGAACGGGGTAATGAACCTGGCAATAAAAGAGACGGGGGGAGATATCCTTCTGATAAGCCAGTTTACTTTACATGCACTTACATCAAAAGGTAACAGGCCTTCATATATTAAAGCGGCACGTCCCGAAACCGCAATCCCCCTTTATAATGAAACGATACGGTCTCTGCAACAGGCAATGAATAAAGAAATCGAAACGGGAGAATTCGGAGCGGATATGAAAGTTTCGCTTGTAAACGACGGCCCGGTTACAATATTAATAGATACAAAAAACAAAGAATAGAAATAAAAGAAATTTTTATAAACCGGGATTTAGCGAGCTGTATAACACCGTTGAAAATAGAAAAAGTGTTATAAAATGAAATAAAACAAAAAAATTAAAATGCATGAAAGATATATTGAATAAGTACGGATACATTCCGGATATAGAAGAACTTGATAAAAAACTATCGGGAATACAGCAAAATCTGGGACATTGGACTACTCCGGAAAACATGACGGCATGCCTGGGCTATATGGATCTTACCACTCTGAATTCAACCGACACCAGGGAAAAAGTTGCGTCCCTTGCCGGAAAGGTGAATAATTTTAACAAACTGTACCCCAACTATCCTACTCCGGCATCAATATGTGTGTTTCCGAATCTGGGCAAAACAGTAAAGGAAAATATTTCCGTTCCGGGAGTAAATGTAACGGTAGTGGCGGGAGTTTTCCCCAACTCTCAAAGTTTTTCCAAAGTAAAACAACTGGAATGCTCGATAGCTGCGGAAGAGGGAGCGGATGAAATAGATATAGTACTGGCACTTAATAAGTTCCTGGCAAATGACTTTCCGGGAGCAGCAAAGGAGATAAGCGAAATAAAACAAATCCTGGGGGAAAAACATCTTAAAGTCATTCTGGAGACGGGCGCCCTGGCAACACCGGAAAGAATTGCGGAGGCATCATTTCTGGCTATGGAGGCGGGAGCCGATTTCATTAAGACATCCACAGGAAAAATGGAACCGGCTGCAACTCCTATGGCGGCAATAGTAATGTGCGAATGTATTGATATATTCTACAGGAAAACAGGTAAAAAAATAGGATTCAAACCTGCAGGAGGCATGGTAACTCCTAAAGACGCAATCTGTTATCTGGCGATAGTAGATACCATTCTGGGAAAAGAGTGGCTTACCCCGGAGTTGTTCAGACTGGGAGCCAGCCGCCTTGCCAACAACCTGCTGAGCGAACTGGAACAAAAAACGATAAGTTATTATTAGAATAACTCTTTATCATTCAGAATGATCCGGTAAATGTTCCGGATTTATACTATTTTTGATTATTAAAAGTATAAATCAGACGGAATGAAACATAAGGTTTTTCAGAGTAACGGGTATTTATATAAAAATCAGCATCCTTCTCTACAGTACTATATTTTACGGTATTGAAAATATTATTCCCGCTTACTATAATACCCAGTTGGTTCTTGAAAAAGCCTTTACGCAGAGAAATATTCGAGAAAAAGTAGCCCTCTCTGGTTTGTTGGGCGTTCACCATAGGGCTGCGATAATTTACATCGCACCGTAATGTAAAATCCAGGGGTAGTTTAATCGTATTATTTATGCGTCCGTCAATACGGAATTTCCGGATTATTTCGCTTCTCTCTCCAAAATCAACGTTTAACCTCGAAGTATAGATGGCTGCAGAACAATTCAGGTTCCATATCTTAAAAATATCAACTCCCCCCATAAGGTCAACACCTATATTCGTTGAGCGCCCTACGTTTTCAGGAGTATAGAAAAGGACATTATCAGTCTCCGTCCTGGAATAATTCTGGATTACATGATTGGTTGTACGTACAAAAATTTCTGCGGCTATAAAATCCTTATCCCATGAATTTTTATAACCTATTTCAAAAGCATTACTTAAAGATGGTTTGAGATTAGCATTTCCCTGATAATATGAATATAAAGATTTATATTGTTTCAATGGAATCAGGCTCCAGTAATCAGGGCGTCCTATGCGTCTTGAATAACTTGCATAAATCTGACTTTCTTCTGAAATGTTAAATGAAGCATGTGCGGTAGGAAAAAAATCCGTAAAATTATTCTTAGCCGGAATGACTATCCGTTCAGATTTATCATCAAAGCTATATTCGGAACTACGTTGAGTGTGCTCCACCCTCAAACCTAATAATGCTTCCAATTTTCCCAATTGTGCAGATGCCGTCACATAACCTGCATAAATATTCTGATGAAATGATACAAGCTGTTTTGACGGTTCATTTTCAAAAGGAACCAGCATACCATTATTATCATAAGTTCCGCTGGCAGAATGCGATTGCGGAATATTATCCATATTAATATGAAAACCTGTTTCCAATTTGAAATTACTGCTTAACGGAACTTTATAATCTAATTTTCCCAATACGATAAACTCATTTTTTTCGCCGGCAATATAACCTGTTCTATCCGTATGGTCACGATAAACTTTTATATCCGTCAACTGATCCGTTAAGTCGCTTACATATCCCGACAAATCCAGATTAAGGGACAAAAGATGTGTCCGCTCTTTATTGAAGCGGTGTTTATAATTGAGTGTGGTTCCCCAGTATTGATATTTATAATCCAAGCGGCTTTGCATATCATATGCCGAATTACTCCCCGCTTCTCCATTTAAATAAGTTATCCTCTCGTCCGCATAACCATTTCCGGTATTGAACTGTTTTATTTTAAACGGATTTACATTCCCGGAAAAACTGATATAATCTTTTGGAGTTATATCATAATTGAACCCGGCCTCAATATAAGATTTACGTTCCCGGTTTTCATTTTGTGTCTCCATAAAAGTCTCATAATGTTTCCCGGCATTAGTCACGCTTCGGTTCTGAATCTCCTTATATTTAGACCAAACATATTCGCACCATTGTCCCTGAACAAACCAGCCGTAGTTTTTATATTTTCTATCAACGGAAAACAAACCGTAATACTCTCCCCGCGTATTGGAAGCCAGCGTTGCGCTAATCATATATCCTTCCATCCGGTTCTTTTTAAGAATTACCTGTATGATTCCCGCCGTTCCCTGAGCATCGTACTTCGCCGACGGGTTAGTAATAATCTCTATCCGGTCTATCTGGCTTACCGGAATTGTTTTTAGTTTTTCCTCTCCATTCGGGACGACATTTCCGTTAATATAAACCTTAAATGTTCCTTCACCCCGGTATGTGAGTTTCCCTTCAAAGTTTAACTGAACGGAGGGAATATTCGACAATAAATCTATAGCATAATCGGAGGCTGGAAAATTCTCGGCATTAATTACCTTTCTGTCCGCTTTATATGCAAACGAAGATCTTGAACCACTTACTACCACCTGATTGATATTATGAGCAGAGACTTTTAAATAAATATCACCTGCATTTTTTACTCCTGATTCCGAAAAAATATCATCTAACGTAACAGCCTCATATCCCATAAAACTGATGACTATTTTGCGGGCATTATCAGGAAGGCCGGCAATATTAAAAATCCCTTTATGATCGGATAGAACCCCGCTCAGCAATGAATCGGTTTCTGACAATACGGCTATATCGGCATAAGCAACCGGATCTTTTGTATCCGCATCTACTATTCGGCCCCGGATACTATGAGTTTGCGCCGTACATACAATAGTACTGAAAGCAAATATAAAAATCAGAAAATATTTCATAAGTCAATATTTTTTTTATTGTTTAATTCAGAAACTGTTTTGAATTCAGTAAATTCATTATTTATCGTTTTTTTTGCTCTTTTATCTGGTTATCTTGTTAAATACTCCCTGCTATCCGCCGTAATAAGCAACTTCAAATAGTAAAGAAATATCTTTAAAATAATTTCGGTAACAAACCCAAACTGTTCTAAATAAACTTTTCTTTGTCGTTGTTTGTTTTTGTTAATTAATTGTTTAAACAAAGTAAAGTATTTGTGTCGCAAAATACAACACCGTATTGAGTAAAATTTTGCTAATTATGTTATTTTAAGAGAGACAGTTTAAATCTTGTCATTCTATTATCGAACACAATGATTCATTTTTTCGATCACCAACCCAATATAGTAATAGTATAACAAGTGCTTATAATCAAGACAATATAAATGTGTTCCAATTTTTGTCATGTACTTAGATTAAAATTAGTAAAAAATAATGCGAATCTTCCGGCCCGCATTACCATTTATACAATTTTATGGATACTCAACTCTTTAAAGGAAAAGAGAGATCCCGGGGGCTAACCGGGGATCTCTCGAAACCTACAAATTCACGCTCATATTACCTTATTTAGCCCACCATAATTTCGTGGCATACGAATCGCCTCCTATACTCGCCGCGGCAGCTTCTACATTCTCTCTGTTCAAAGTATATTCATTCGAATCATAGCGCAGTCTCGGCACGATAATTCCGCCGGTTTCACTTACCGGAGTAAACAACACTTTTGTCCCATCTTCCTGGATATATGTAACTTCGCCCGGCTTTACCAAAGATTTAGGGTATCCTGTTCTTCTATATTCCGACCATGCTTCCGCACTTTGGGTAAACAGGTGCATATATTTCTGCGTCAGAACAATCTCTTTTTTCCCTTCCGCATCAGCCGCATCGAAACGCTCCAGCACCTTTGTCACATACTCATCATAATCTGTAGCACCCCACATCTCCATTGAGGCCTCCAAAGCGGATTTAAATGCATCCCGGTTCCATCCTTTTACTTCCGAAACCATATATGACACCGTAGGATAATCTAGCATCCGTACAAAGAAATCCGCCGATACCACCTGCGGCCTAGGATTAGTCCTCATATTTATAACTGTTTTCGCATGTGTGGTCACGAATGATTTTGTATCCGCATCGGACATTCCGTAAGGGATTCCGGAATATCTGCCGGCAGTGGCATTAACAGACCCGACATACACTTTCATACGCGGATCTACCAATCCGTTGAACGGATTAATATATCCTTTATCGTTATCATTTACGCCTTTAAGAAGTCCGATGAACTGTTTTGTTAAACTAAAGTCATTTCTGGATACAAAAGCATTATAGATAGGAGCTTCATTAGGAGAGCCTGGACCTACGAACTTAATACCCGCATTATCATCGTTAGAAGCCAGCACCCCATCCGTAATAGCCTCATTAGCCGCAGTTTCCCAGGAAGGGTATATATTCGATATTCTTAAAGCTATCCTTAATTTAAGAGAATTCGCAAATTTCAGCCATTGTGAAATATTACCGTTATATATTAAATCTCCCTGTGTCCATCCCTTTTTGGATGCTTTAAGTTTTGCTATGGCATCATTAATATCAGCAATCAGTTTAGGAAACAATTCACTTTGTTTATCATATTTAGGCTGGAGTATCTCTTTCGGTCTGAGAGCCTCGGTATAAGGAATATCCCCGAATGCTTCTGCCAGATTCTCTATACCCCATATCTTTAATAATGTAGCAGTTGCTATCTGCATATCGTTATCACCGTAAGCAGACATCTCCAGTTTCGTAGCTTCGTCCGTATTAAGATTGATTATATCCTGGTAAGAGAGCATATAAATATATGTGTTGCGGAAATATCCGTCGGAAACCTCTCTCCTGAAAACATATCTGTCCTCGGAAGTATAGTTTATCTGGCTCCACATCTGGGAAGCTACCCCCGACTGGCGTATATCCCTCCAGGAATCGGACAGATAATATGCCAGTTGCCTTTGAGCGTATGACAATATATAAGGAGTAGGAACCTTGTCCGTCGCATTAGGGTTTTTATTTATTTCATCAAAGTTCGTATCACACCCTGTAAATAAGAACAATGATATTATAAAACCAGTTAATATATATTTTATTTTTTTCATCATTATATCCTCCCGTTAATTAAAAGTTAAAGTTCAAGCTTATACCGAACGACCTGGTAGTAGGTATATAACCTCCTTCAATACCCTGTGCATTGGAACCGGCCATTTGCAGATATTCGGGATCGAAATGTTTGTTCGCTCTTCCGAAGATCGCCAGGTTCCTCCCGAATGCGGATATTCTAAGATCCTTTATAGGGCCTGTCCATTTGCTAGGGAATGTATAACCCACTCTTATCTCGCGTAATTTTACAAAGTTCGTATTGAATACATTCTGTTTATCTACCGTATCATAATACGCTGCGAAATATGATCCGGCACTAACTGGTTTTGAAGCGGTAACAGGAGAACTTGACTCATTACCGTCGGCATCCAGATACACCACTTTGCCGTCAGCACCCAGACGACCGTAAACTCCCTGAGGTATAACTCCCGCTTCACGGACGTTTTTCCCGTCTACAAAAGCGGCGCTCTCTTCCAGGATTCCGGAATATAACCCCCACATATATGATGTATAATACATATTACCACCTCTTTGCATATCAAGCAATACGCTCAGATCCACTCCGTAGAATTTAAATGTCGTAGAGAAACCCAACGTAAAGTTAGGAGTTGCTTGACCTATGTTCTGTATCGATGTACTTACATATTTTCCATTGCCGGGATTAATAAGTTTGTTTCCGGCATTATCATAAACGAAATCAGTTCCGTAAATTACAGGATATGATGAGCCTTTGAACGCTCCGGTTTTAACCCTGAACGGTGCGCTTCCGAGGTTAAGATAATCCAGATCTTCGTATATTTCATCAACTCTGTTTTTAAGGGTTGCCAGATTCAACTGCATATCCCAGGTAAACTTCTTGCTTTTAATAGGAGTAGCATTTAAAGTAAGTTCAAATCCCATGTTGGACATTTTACCGGCATTAATATATTTTGAAGCGTATCCTATTGCTCCAGACGTCATAACCGGTATAATCTGGTTTGTAGTTACTTTCTGATAATAAGCGGCATCAAAGCCTAATCTTCCGTTAAAAAACTGAGCCTCCAGACCTATTTCCCATGATTTTGTCTCCTCCGGAAGCAGATCCGTATTGGCCATCGTAGTATCGGGATTATACCTAGGATTATCCCTGAATGAACCGCCTGTGGAGGCAACATAATAAGGAAGAAGATTATAAGGGCTGGTATCGTTACCTACCTTTGCCCAGCCAGCTCTTAATTTGGCGAATGTCAGCCATGAAAGAGTGTTAAGCCCCTCTATTGAGGAGAGCAGGAAACTCAGATTAAATGATGGATAAAAATATGATCTGTTAGCAGCAGGAAGAGTAGAAGACCAGTCGTTACGCGCCGTAACATCTAAGAATACTATCTGGTTCCAGTCCATTGTCAGATTTCCGAATACGCTGTTAATCCTTTTCTTGGATTTATAATCATAAACATTAGCTTTCGCCGCCGAATTCGTAAGAACATACAAATCGGGAATTACAAGTCCATTAACGGTTACACCTCCGCTACGGCCGTATATATTGTTCATAGAATTTGTACCTATCATGGCGGAAATGCCCAGCTTATCATTTACAACACGTTTGTTAAATTGCAACATCAAATCCAGATTAAGCTCCGTCTGTCCCCTTTTATCAAGATAATATTGGGATTGCGACTGAGACCCTACGGCAGTACGTTCATCCATAGTTAAATTATACCAGTCCAAACCCACGCGGCCGGTCAATTTAAGGTAATCCGTAAATTTAAGATTCAATCCCGCGTTACCATAAAGCCTGTCCCTTTTATCTGTCTGGAAATTTTTATTGATAGACCAATACGGATTATCGGTATATTTAGGAGCCGGATCATCCCATCTTGTACGGTTCCATGTCCTCTGGGTTCCGTCGGGATTTATATATGCTTTTAACTCCTTGTAATCCAACTGTGTCTGTATCCATTGCCACATTTTCTGAGAAGGGTTTCTTTCCCCGTAACCTGTCTCCGGGCGCCCTTTAGCAGATGTATTAGAGTAGTTTACAGTAGCCCAGCCGTCGAGATACTTATTAAAATTGGCGCTTCCCGATATACTGAAAGTATTTTTCCACATTTTGGATTCAGGCGTTATACCCGTAATGCGGTTATTTGTATAAGAGAGACGGAATGCTCCCCAATCTCCCGCCTTGCTTATCTGGACATTATTCTGGAGATTGGTTCCCATTTCATAGAAACTTTTATAATCATTCTCCGGATATACCCAAGGGGTCTCCTTCATATAATTAGCAGTATCCCATTCATCAAAAGCAT
The DNA here is from genome assembly GCA_964449975.1 of uncultured Muribaculaceae bacterium. Lineage (GTDB taxonomy): Bacteria > Bacteroidota > Bacteroidia > Bacteroidales > UBA932 > Egerieousia. The sequence continues at coordinate 1,011 of CAYVED010000078.1, read as the reverse complement.
TCCATTTCAATACTTTTATATTAGGATCATATTTCGGCCCCCAGCTTTCATCGGTAGAATAATCTACCAGATTATAAAGTTTTCCGTTAATAGTAGCCTGGTTAAAGCCATTTCCTTTATATGTCAAACCTCCGCCATACTCTTTCTGATACTCCGGCATATAAGCGGCTTTATCGAATGTAATACTTGAATTTACCGACACGCCCCATCTGTTACTCTCTTTAGAGGCTTTTTTGGTAGTAACCAATATTACGCCGTTTGCAGCCCTGGAGCCGTAAAGCGCAGAGGCTGATGCTCCTTTAAGTACAGTCATGGATTCTATGTCATCCGGATTAAGGTCAGAAGCAAGGTTGCCCAAGTCATATCCGCCGCTACCGGTAGCTCCATATGAGAAGTCCTGATTACTGATAGGAATACCGTCTACCACAAAGAGCGGTTGGTTATTTCCCGTAAGGGAGGTATTACCCCTTATATTAATTTTGGCGCCTCCGCCCATCTGTCCTGTAGCGGTGGATATCTGAACACCTGCCACCCTTCCGGAAAGAGAACTTATAACATTCGGGGTTCTTACTTTCGTAAGTTCGTCTCCCTTCACATCCTGCACAGCATAACCCAGCGCCTTTTTCTGGCGGGTAACACCGAGAGCGGTAACCACAATTTCATCGAGGATATTCTCAACCCTCATCTGAATATTAATTACGGAACGGCCGTTTACAGCCACTTCCATAGGTTGATACCCTATATAACTCACCATAAGTGTGGCATTAGGGGAGCAAGTAATGGTATATTTACCATCCGCATCGGTATACTCACCGTCGCTCGTTCCTTTAATCAGAAGCGCTGCGCCTGGAAGGGGTTGTCCGTCCTGAGCATCAGTCACCACTCCCGTTACCTGTATGGTCTGAGCCGAAATCATTCCAGCCGAAACCACTAAAAACAGTACCGAAAAAAGTAGTCTTAGTTTTTTCATGTAGATAAATTTTAAAAAGGTTAGTATTAAAGTTAATTGTA
>CAYVED010000077.1:0-11663 GCA_964449975.1 uncultured Muribaculaceae bacterium | reverse complement strand
GAACGGCAGGAATAGGCTGGGTGGATCTTGTTTTTCCCGTATTTATTTTCTGCATGGGTGTTTCAATTCCGTTTGCATGGAGGGGTAAGATTTCTCAAAATGAGGGAACTCCTGCTTTTACTGTACATTTTATTAAGGAGACTCTCACGCGCTTTTTTATGCTGTGGTTATTTTCGTATCTGTATGTATTCCTTAATTTTTCCAATAACATTATTGACGGAGAAGTGGTAGGAGGCATATGGCCGCAGGTCTTTACTATTTTGGGGTTCGCCGTGTTGTTTCCGGTTTATATGGTCATAAAGAAAAAAAATGTTCGTACCAAATGGCTGAGGACAGGGGGAGTTGCGGCCGCATGTGCCTTGATAGCCGCAGGACATTTTTATTTCGGAGAGGTTATAAGTCTGCAGCGCAGGGGAATAATAATCTTTCTGCTGTCGTTTCTGTATCTGTTCGGAGCCATTATATGGTATTTTACCAGAAATAATTTAAAAGGCAGGGTTATCATATTCGCTATAGTGCTGGTTTTTACCCTGGTAAGCCAGTATGCCGGGCTGCCGGAACTGGCTTATTCCTATCCCGGTATAAGATGGTGGTTCAATATGGAATATATTTATTTCCTTCTTCTTCTGATTCCTGCAACTTATACGGGAGATATTTTATACGGGAAAATAACAGCCGGCGAGGACTTTTACAGGTATCCGGAAGGTAAAACGGTGCATATTGCGTTTCTGCTTATACCGGCATTGGTTATATGGCTTTGCTATGCTTTTTATATGCGTCTCTACCGGGCTAATCTTATTGTGTCGGGAAGCACTCTTATTATATTATGGTATATCGTAAAAACAAGGTTGCCACGCTATAAGGAGATGTTTTTTGCAGCAGCCTCCCTGCTGCTCTGCGCTCTGGCGATAGAACCTTTGTACGGCGGGATAAAAAAAGTCCCGTGTACGGTACAATATTGCTTTGCAACCTGTTCTATAAGTATTATGTTGCTTATGTTATCGGATTATATATGTAAATATTTCTCCGGAAGTCTGTTTGCTGATATATTTTCCGGGGCGGGGAAGAATCCTCTTATGAGTTATATAGCTTTCGACTCCCTTGTTATGCCTGCAATGAAAATCACCGGCCTTGCAATTTTCTACCGTGCCGCATATCCTCCGGGCATGCCTTTGCTTGGAGTACTGAGGGCTGCTGTTGCCGTATTATTTACAATGTGGCTGGTAAGCCTGTTCACGAAAAAGAAAATATTCTGGAAAGCTTGACGCTGCTTTTATAGCTCCGGCAATCCCGACGGTATATGCATCCGGAGGTTTTTCTTTTCGGTATCTATATCCAGGATAAGTTCTTCATTGAACGGGACGAGAAAAGGGTTTCGGGTATTCTCGGAAGGGGTTATTTCAATGCACGGGTTATTCGGATAGCTATAATATGCGGTAATGATGCCTGCCTGTTTTCCGCTATGGTCGGTTACTCTGAACCCTGTCAGAAAAGATGCAATATCTTCTTCCGCCGCATTTTCATGAATTGTTTCATTTATAGTTCCGGCATCTATGTACAGATCTTTTTTTATAAGCTCTTCGGAGTGTTTAAGATCATTTACGGTATCGAATTTTACGATTGCGCCCGAACGTCCTTTGTTTTTCAGCCTTTCTATAAAAAAAGGAACCGGCAATTCATCAAAATAGATGAAAACCGGTTCTTTGATGTCGTAATCTTCTAATAAGCCGGATGTAAATCTTATTACTACTTCTCCGGTTGTATCGTAAGATTTTACAATTTGCGCAGCAGGCAACAGATTATTTTCCGTTACTTTACGCGGCATTGTAATTAAGCTTCGGTTGTTTCCTGTGCAGGTTCCGCAACAACTGCCTGTTCTGCCTGAGCCTCCGCTTCTGCCGCTGCTCTTGCCTCTGCCTCCGCAGCGGCCTTGGCTGCAGCCTCTTCCGCTTTTCTTTTTGCAATTTCCGCAGCTCTTTCGGCATTAACTTTAGCTTCTGCCTCTAATGCGGCTTTCTTTGCATCGGTTGCATTTTGAGCCAGGTTTGATTTTTTGTTGCTCACTTTAAGCTCTTTCTCCGCTGTCCATGCATTGAATTTTGCTTCTGCCTGCTCCATTGTAAGCGCACCTTTTTTAACACCGCCCATGAGGTGTTTTTTCAGAAGCACTCCTTTGTAAGAGAGAATCCTTTTGCAGGTGTCGGTAGGCTGAGCGCCTTTGTTTATCCAATCCAGGGCTTTATCGCTATCAAGAATGATAGTTGCAGGATTAGAGTTAGGATTATAAGAACCTATCAGTTCAATAAAGCGTCCATCGCGTGGAGCTCTGCTATCGGCAACTACTATATGGTAATAAGCGTAATTCTTTTTACCGTGGCGTGCCAGACGAATTTTTACAGCCATACTGTCTTGAGTTTAAAATTAATTATTTTTGTAACTTCCTTATCTTCTCGAGAAAAGGCCTGCAAATATAAAGGTTTTTTTCATACGTTAAAATTTTTTTAAAAAAAAGTTCATGTCCGGTTCATACGTGCGAAACCGATATAAAAAAACAGGTTGCCACAGAACGGGGCAACCTATTTTCCTTAACCTAAATTTAACCTATGAAAAAACTATTTGTCTTAAGCTGTTACAAAGCGCGTGCCAAACTTTTTCTACAGGTATATATTTTTTAACTTATTATCAGATCTTCTAAAGTCCTTTTTGGTACATGATGAGTTCCGTTCCCGTCCCTCCAGTATTTATATTCATTGTTTATCATATCGTCTATAATCACATGCTCTTTAGGTTTTCCCAGCGCAATAACGTTTATTATCTCTATATTATTCGGGAGATTGAGTATTTTATGCAGTTGTTCTCTTTTTACGGAAGCTATTATGCAGCCTCCGTATCCGAGTTCGGTTGCCTGAAGCAATATGCTCTGTGCCGTAATGCCGTGATCGCATGATGCCGTAGAAGATATGTTTTTATCCAGAAGCTGTATTATATAGGCTGAGGGCCTCTCTCCTTCCTGCGGACCGTCCCAGCCGGTAAGGTATCCTGCCCATGCAAGAGTGGGAAATATCATACCGTTAAGATGAGTATCATCGCTGATAAAATATTTTAACGGCTGTATATTTCTTGACGAAGGGGAAAGTCTCGCCGCTTCTACCATTAATAACAGACTCTCTTTCTCAACAGGGACATTCTGGAAAAATCTTCTGTAACTCCTGCTTTTTTTAATTATATCTATCAGTTTCATTTTTCTCGGATATTATTCCTGAATTATTCCGTAACGGGAGTAATGCTGATTATTTTTACAGGGGTTAACGGCAGACCCTTCGGTTTTTTTGTTTTTACGGCGGCTATTTTATCCACTACATCCAGTCCGCCCAGAGTCTCTCCGAATATCGTATAATCTCCGTCGAGTTGTACGCATACGTCGGGATTCTCTACTATATAGAATTGAGAACCGCTCGACTCCCTGTTGGGATTTGAAGTATCGGGTTTACGTGCAGCCGCCAAAGCCCCTTTCTTATGTTTGAACTGAGGAAGGATTTCTGCCGGGATTGTATAGCCGGGGCCTCCGGTTCCGTATCTTTCCTCCTGTGCGCCGGGGTCTTTTGTAAGCGGGTCTCCCGCCTGTATCATGAAGTTCGCTATAACTCTGTGGAATAGGGTGTTGTCGTAAAATCTTTCCGAAGCCAGTTTTACGAAATTGTCGCGGTGAAGGGGTGTCTCCTTATAAAGTTTTATTCTTATCGTGCCTTCTGTGGTAACTATGTCGAATACCGGTTCTTCCGGAAGTGTTGCCGGATCGAAAGCGAGAGTGGATGATATGGCCGGTTCTGCAACCTTTTCAGCAGGTTCCGCTGCCTCCTGTTGCGATTCTCCGCTGTTGGTGTTTTTACACGAGAAAAACGCAAACGATGCCAATAAAAACAGTGTTATAATTCTTTTTTCCATAATGTTTATAAAATAAGAACAAAATTAGTTAAATATTTTTGTTTTTAATGTACCTTTGGAGTGTTAATTTTATTGCATGAAGAAAATAATATTTTTCGTAATACTTACACTCTCTTTTATCTCTTTTGGTTATACGCAGTCGGTAGGGTTGGTGCTTAGCGGGGGAGGGGCCAAGGGGTTGTCCCATATAGGAGTAATAAAGGCGTTGGAAGAGAATGATATACCTGTTGATTACATCTGCGGAACATCCATGGGGGCCATAATAGGCGGCCTGTATTCTATAGGTCTCAGTCCCGATGAGATTCTGGCTCTTTTTCGTTCCTCCGAATTCGAATCGTGGTATAAAGGAATGCCGGAGCAGGCGTATGCAAACTATTTTTACCGTGACGAGCCTGCGCCTAAAATGTTTACTTTCTCTTTCTCACGTAATAAAAAGACTTTAAAAGGGTTCGATGAACTGGGCAATCCCGTTGAAAAGAGGAAATGGAAAATAGATCTGCCTACGAGCCTGGTTTCTCCGTACCCTATGGATCTGGCTGTTATGCAGATATTTTCTTCACCTTCGGCAGCATGTAAATATAATTTCGACAGTCTGATGGTTCCCTTTTTCTGTGTTGCATCCGATATTGTCCGTAAAGAACCGTATATAATGAAAAAGGGCGATCTGGGAGCATCCGTGAGGGCCTCAATGACATATCCTTTTTATTTTAAGCCCATTACCATAGACTCCACACTCCTTTTCGACGGAGGATTCTATAATAACTTCCCCTGGGATATAATGGAAAAAGAGTATAATCCGGATTTTATAATCGGTGCGAAATGTGTTCTGGGAGAACTGAAACTCGACGAAGACGATGTGGTTACACAGGTAACCAACATGCTTATGGTTCAAACCGATTATCAGATACCGGAAGACAAGGGAGTAGTAATAGGAGAAAAATATCCTTACGGGATAATGGATTTTAATAAGGTGGACGAAATAGCGGAGATGGGTTACAGGAATGCCCTTCCCTATATTTCCGTACTGAAAGAGAAAATAAAAAGGAGAAGATCCCGCAGACAGATAGACTCCATGAGGCTTGAGTTCAGGGAAAGATGCAGGGAGGTAAGGTTTAATGCTGATATGGAGATAACGAGTAATCTCAACAGATCGGCCGAACACTTTGTAGACAGGACCATAAGGAACGACAAAATAGGAGAGTTTGATTTTAACCAGTTCAAAAGAGGGTATTACAGGGTAATTGCGAGTAATACCGTCAAAACGTTTTATCCTACGTGTACCGAACTGAACGATTCGCTTTTCCTGCTTAAACTTAAAGTTTCTAAAGCGCCTCCTTTTCATTTGGATATAGGAGGCAATATCTCCTCCTCATCTCTTAACCAGGGGTATATAGGCGCTTCGTACACACATCTGGCAAGAAATCCGTGGAAAATATCGCTGGGAATGAATATCGGAAAATATTATAAAGGGGCGGATGTAAAGTGGAGGCACGATATAGGAGTTAAACCGCTTGCATATTACGATGCGCAGTTGGTGGTGCACCAGTTCGATTTTTATAACGGGAACCAGAACCTTTTCACTCCCGATAAAATCCCCAACAATGTGCAGCAGAGAGAGGTATTTTTAAAGGCCGGGATAGCGACTCCGCTTAATATAAAGAAAAATGTACTTATCAGGTTCGATGTTGCTCTGGGCAGAGAGCAGTTCAGATATTTTACCGTTGAAAACTTTAAAGTATCGGACATTCCGGATAAAGACCTGGCGGATATTGTATCCCTTTCGTTATCGGTTCAAAGAAATACTCATAATTATCTGCTCTATCCCACAGAGGGCAGGAAAGAGGTGCTGGGCTTGAGATATACCTATGCTGTTGAAGGCTATACTCCCGGAAGTACCTCTTACGGAAGAATGCCGTTAACAGGTATAAAACATAATATGACGGAACTTAAATTAGGCATAGAGTCTTATGTAAAAATATGGAAGCGTTTAAGGATAGGATATTTTGTGGATCTTACGCTTTCTTCTGAGAACAAAATGGCCGATTATATTTCAACGCTTATGCATATGCCGTCTTTCGAGCCGATACCTCACAGCAAAACATTGCTGCTCAGAAATTACAGGGCCAATAATTATCTGGGGGTGGGATTATCTCCTGCCTTTTTATTTACCAAGACACTTTACCTTCATACCAATATATCATATTTTCAGCCTTATAAACAGATAAATAACCTGGGCGGAGGAAAATACGGATATAGCGAGAAATTCCCCGCCGGCGGAATTATAGCAAATATGGCTATGGTATGGCAATCTCCCGTAGGGCCTGTCTCTTTATCGGCGTCATATTATCAGAGGGGAGAGTATAATAAGTGGTATCCGCAGCTTAATATAGGATTCCTTTTATTTAAAAAGAAAATGTTACAGAATTAACGGGATTTAATATATGGGGAGTCCATTAAAAAGGCTGGCGGGGGAAACCGTCATTTACGGGTTGAGTACTATACTGGCAAGGATGGTCAATTTCCTCTTTGTCCCTTTTTATACGAGAATACTCTCAAAAGAGGGATACGGAGCATATTCCGAGATTATGACCTATATAGCGGTATTGATGGTTATTCTGGTTCTTGGGCTTGAAACGGGTTGTTTTAAGTTTGCCAATAACGAGAAAACGAAAGATCCGGAAAAGCCTTTTTCTACCGCACTCATTACCGTTTTCTGTTTTTCGCTGCTGTTTTTCGGCGGATTGTCCCTGCTTTCCGGCCCCGTATCGGAAATTATGGGGTACAGCGGATACTATAAAATGATTATCTATACAGGAGGAATAATTGCCCTCGATTCGGTCACCGCAATATTGTTCGCCCGTTTGAGATATTACCGGAAAGCATTGAAATTTGCGGTTTTTAAAACCATAAAAATATTTAGCGAACTGGGCTTTAATTTATTATTGTTTATTTTCGTTCCGGTTTATCTTCAACATAATCCGGATTCTTTTCTGCTGGATTTTATCCCCGCAGTTCCCGATTTTTCCTATATAATATTCGCGGTATTCTTAAGCTGCGTGATATGCGTCCTCTTATTTATTCCCGATATATTTAAAATGAAGCTCTGTTTCGGGAAAGAACTATTTGTGCAGATGATGATATATTCCCTGCCCCTGATGATTGCAGGCCTTCCGGGTGTAATTAACGAGAGTCTCGACAGAGTATTGTTCAGGTTTTTTGCTCCTGATGGCTCAATATGGAGAGCCGATCTGGGGGAGTATCAGGCTGCCGCCAAACTGGCCGTTATTATGAGCCTTTTCATCCAGATGTTCAGGTATGCCGCGGAGCCGTTCTTTTTTTCAAGAGGAAAAAACAATAGAGAATTGCTGGCTAAGGTAATGGAATATTTCGTGGCTTTTTGCCTGCTTATATTTCTTGGGGTTACTATGTATATAGATTTTATCGGGATATTGCTGGGGAAAGATTTCAGGGGGGGCATAGGAACCGTTCCTTTTTTGCTGGTCTCTTATATGTTGCTGGGAATGCTGTTCAATGTTTCGATGTGGTATAAACTAAGCGGGCAGACCAAATATGCAATAGGGATAACTTTGTCGGGATTAACGGTAACTGCCGTTATAAATATTTTATTTATGCCGTATTTCTCTTACTGGGCGTCCGTATGCGCTCATGTATTGAGTTGCCTGGTAATGTTGTTGTACAGCCTGTATCTAGGGAATAAATATTATCCTATACCTTACAGATGGGGCAGGATATGTAAATATATGGGCGTAGCGTTCGGCTTGTTCGGGTTATCCGTTTTGCTGCAAACTCTTTTCCCTGATATGCATATTGCGGTGAAGCTGATCGTAAATACGTTTCTGATCGTCATTTATGTTGTTTACTGGTTGTGCGGTAACGGAATAAATCTGAAAGATATAATTAAAATACAGGATAAATATGCAGGTTAAAATTGTTAATAAAAGCGTTTTCGGAGTACCGGCGTACGCAACCGAACTTTCGGCCGGAATGGATATAAAAGCAGATATAAATACTCCTGTGGAGATAGGATCTCTGGAGAGGGTTATTATCCCTACCGGGTTGTTTATTGAGTTGCCGTGCGGTTATGAGGCGCAGATACGCCCGCGCAGCGGACTGGCGGCGAAATACGGAGTTACCGTATGTAACAGTCCGGGAACTATAGATGCGGATTACAGGGGAGAGATAAAGGTGATACTTGTGAACCTTTCAAAAGATAAGTTTGTAATTAACCCCGGTGAGAGAATCGCTCAGATGATTATTGCAAAATATGAAAAGATCGAGTGGCTGGAGACCGCCGAACTGGAAGATACGGTACGCGGCGGCGGCGGATTCGGATCTACGGGTATAAAATAAAGCATTAGTATTTATAAAAAATAAATTATGGAGAATTTTACGTTATCTGTTAATGAATCTGCATGCATTAAATGCGGCAGATGTGTTAAGGTTTGTCCTGCCGGTATATTCGGTATGGAAAAGTCCGGGGAAACGGAACATGTTTCCGTATCGCATGTAGAGGATTGTATAAAATGCGGACACTGTGCGGCCGTATGCCCTGTGTGGGCTGTCCTGCACTCCTGTTTCCCCGCCTCTAAACTGCATAAAACAGACTATGCCGGTTATCCTTCGCCGGAGCAGGTGGAATTGATATGCCGCGCCAGAAGATCCAACAGGGCGTTTAACGGCAAGCCCGTGCCGCCGGAATTCCTTAACAGGATACTGGATGCGGCTCACCGCGCTCCTACTGCCAGCAATCTGCAACAGGTAGAATTCACTCTGGTATCTAATCCGCAGGTTTTGCATCAGATAAGCGGATATACTATTGACGTATTTGCCAAAATAGAGAAAAAGGTCTCCAATCCGCTCCTTAAACCCATACTTAAGATGGCTATGCCCGGTATATATAAATATGCGGCTAAGTTCAGAATAATGAAAGAGGAGTTTGCAAAAGGAAACGATATGATACTGCGCGGTGCGGCAGCCGTTATTTTTATACATACACCTGGAGAGAGCCGTTTCGGAAGAGACGATGCGAACCTTGCATACCAGAACGGATCTCTTATGGCGGAGTGCCTTGGGGTAAGCCAGTTTTATACGGGATTCGTATGTACCGCAACGAGGCAGGACAAGGATAATAAACTGGGAGAGATGCTCGGCATTAACGGCACGATTCATGCCGGAATGGCGCTCGGAATGCCCGAATTCCGCTATCCTAACTATATGGACAGGGAGGAACTCAGGGTTAAAATGATATTATAATTTTAGAATGTAGCTGTAAATGATAAATTTGGATATATCTCAGATTTACGAATTATATCTTTCGACTTCGGGGGTTTGTACCGATACAAGGAAAATATCCGAAGGATGTATGTTTTTTGCCCTTAAAGGGGAGACTTTTAACGGTAATGATTTTGCTTTGCAGGCTTTGGAACTCGGCGCCAGATATGTTGTCACGGATGACGGGAATTTATATTCGTCGTGGGAGAGCCGTAGGATTCCTCGGATGGAGATAAAAAATCCGGGAGAGGGAGAACAGGAACCTCAATATGTTGAAGTGTCGGCAATGATACTGGTTGAAAACGTATTGGAGACATTGCAGCAGACAGCCCGAACCCACAGGCTTAAATATAAAATACCGGTTATAGCATTAACGGGTACTAACGGAAAGACCACCACTAAAGAGCTTATAACCGCAGCTCTATCGGTTAAATATAATGTAGTTTCAACTGTCGGGAACCTTAATAATCATATAGGAGTTCCGCTTACGCTGCTTAATATAAACGGCAGTACGCAGGTGGCCGTAATAGAGATGGGGGCAAGTGCTCCAGGGGAGATAGAACTTCTGACTAAAATTGTTTGTCCCAGTTTCGGGCTTATTACCAATGTTGGAAAGGCTCACCTTTCGGGCTTCGGCTCTTTTGAGGGAGTCAGGAAAACAAAAGGGGAGTTGTATGATAATTTGCAGGAATATAGAAAAATAGCTTTTGTAAATGTAGATGATCCGTTTCTTGTGGAGATGGTAAGGCAACGTCCTTCCATGCAGATAGTACCGTACGGTATGAAAAATGACGGGGCCGGGATAATAAGAAAAGAGGGTTCTCCTTATCTTTCTGTTGTCATACATAATCCGTGCGCCGTTGCCGTATGCGAAAATATAAACAACGAAGTTAGCGAGCGGATTGCCCTGGAGAACGGGATTACCAAAGAGTGCTGCCAGCCGGCCGCAATAGAAGTTAATACCCATCTTATAGGCAGTTATAATGTCGCTAATATTCTTGCCGCACTCTGTATTTCCACATATTTTGCAGTACCTGCAATGGATGCCGTAAAAGCTATAGAGAATTATATACCTTCGAATAACCGCTCGCAGATGACAATAACCGGGCGGAATACGCTTATAATAGATGCTTATAATGCCAATCCTACGAGCATGCGTGCATCCCTTGAGAATTTTGCCGGACTTGATTTTCCCGATAAGATACTTATACTCGGAGATATGCTGGAACTGGGAGCCGATTCGCAGGCAGAGCATGCCGGCATAATAAAACTTGCCGTTTCCCTTTCACCGGCACGTATTTACCTTGTCGGAAAGGAATTTGCCGGAGGAATTGCCGGCATGGAAGGCATGCCCGGAAATCTGGAGTTATTCGAGAACTCCGTGCAGTTATATGAGAAATTAAAAAAAGAGCCTCCGGAAAATGCGGCAATACTGATTAAAGGTTCGCGCGGAACGAGACTGGAGCGTGTTTTTGAAGCGTTATAATACCATTTTATATTTTTTAGGGGAAAGTCCCGTATGTTTTTTAAAAAATTTACCGAAAGAAGCCTGGTCTGAAAAGTGCAGTTCGTCGCTTATTTGCTGCAAGGTGACTCCCGGAGTGCGTAATCTTATTTTTGCCTGGGTAATGAGATATGATGCTATCCAGTCTCCTGCCGTAGTTCCCGATTTTTCTTTTAATATGAGAGAAAGATATTGTGTGCTTATGCAGAGTTTGTCGGAATAAAATGCGGGAGCATGCTCTTTTTTTCCGTATTTATCCATAAGCCGTATGAATTCCCTTATTATCGTATCTTTTCTGGTAATCTTGTACGGTTTTTCCATGTTTTTTTCCATATCTATGAAAATATTGCCCAGTTCCAGTATAAGAGTATGAAAGGAATTGTGCAGCAGCTCTTTCCTGAATGTATGCCGTTCTTGCTTAATATAGTAATGTATGTTTTTGATACTTTTACGTAAAACAGCCGCATCTTTTTCTTCCAGTGAGGTTCCGGGAGACTTCACCATATTCAGGAAATGGGAGATCGGAATGGGCTGCTTGTCGAACAGGGTATTTTCTATGAATTGTTTCGAGACGAGAATGTCATAACATTCGAGGTCGTCGGAAATCTCAATACCGTTTATTATACTTATGGGTGAAATTTCTATCAGGGTGTTTCTTCCGAATTTATATTGTATATAATCTATGGTTATATCCATTATTCCTTCCGTTATAAGGATTATCCTTACGTTCTTTTCCGTATCGAAATAATAATTGGAAAAGTCCGTTATATTATCATCCCCTAATAAAGGGGTTATATATGTAAAGGTTATGTTATCGTTTAAAGAATATCTTTCTATTCTGCTTTCCCGTATGTGTTTTGTCATTTCTTGCCCGATTATTATTTCGATACGGAAAAGAACGTAAGGATAATCCTTATAACGG
>CAYVED010000076.1:0-11773 GCA_964449975.1 uncultured Muribaculaceae bacterium | reverse complement strand
AAACGAAAGTAGGTTCCTTAATTTTCATCTTTTTCGTCACAAAAGTAGCTACCTCTTTGTTAGCCAGAAGCATAAACTCTTCAATGAGCCAGTTCGCCTCTCTGCTTATCTTTTGTACCACATCCACCGGTTTTCCATCTTTATCTACTATTACCTTCATTTCAGGACGTTCGAAGCTTATCGACCCGTTCGCAAAACGCTGCTTCCTCAGTACAGATGCAAGTCCGTGCAGTTCGAGAATTGAATCGGCCACCTCTTTATCGGAGAATTTTTGCCCTTTCTTTTTACGGGACGATATTTTTTTACGTAAAGCACCCCTGATATCTTCTCCTTTATATTCAAGCGTATATTCTCCTCCGCTCTCTATGATTTCCTGAGCCTGTTCATAAGCAAACCGTCTGTCCGACTCTATTACAGTGCGCCCGAACCATTCGTTTATGATTTTTCCTTTACCGTTCATCTGAAAAACGGCGGAAAATGTAAGTTTTTCTTCATTGGGACGTAACGAGCACAGATTATTGGAAAGCACTTCCGGAAGCATGGGAACCGTACGATCTACCAGATACACGGAGGTAGCCCTTTCTACGGCCTCTCCATCAACCACGCCAGCAGGCCTAACATAGTGGGTTACATCGGCTATATGTACGCCTACCTCTATATTCCCGTCCTCAAGCCTCCTGAAAGATAGGGCGTCGTCAAAATCCTTCGCATCCGCAGGATCTATCGTGAATGTGAGTATCTCCCTGAAATCCCGGCGGCCTTTAATCTCTTTCTCTTCTATTTTTACGGGAATCTTTGCTGCTGCTGCCTCCACTTCTTGGCTGAACCTGTAAGGCAACCCGAACTCCGCCAATATGGCATGCATCTCCGTATTATTTTCTCCCGGCGTTCCCAGTACGTCCACTATTCTGCCCCGGGGACTATCGCTTCCTCTTGGCCAATCCTCTACCAGTACAGCAACTTTCAATCCCTGGTATTTTTTATCCGCCTGTTCTATCGGGACGCTTATATCATAAGGCATAAAACGGCTCTCTACTATAACCCAGGCCTGATCTCCGATAATCTGCAATATCCCGATAAACGGCTTTTTGCTCCGCTCCAGGATCACCGTAACCTCCCCTTCTCTCTTTCTGTTGTTACCTTTGGTTCCGGTAACCGCAACCCTCACCAGATCATTATTCAAAGCCCCGCGCAACCTCTTCGCCGGTACGAAAATATCATCCTCCCTGTCGGGAACCATAATAAATGCATAACCTTCACGGGTCATTGCAACAGTTCCCTCGACCTCCTCCACTATCCTCCTGCCGCTGCTTTTCTTTCCTCCTGCACCTTTTTCACGGCCTGATACGGTTTTCGCCCGATTCCTGCGCCCCTCTTCATTACGGCTTCTGCTGCCGCTTCTTCCGCCGTTATTTTCCCGGCCTTTTCTATTTTTACTCATAATGATTAACTTTGCGGTGATCTGGCTGAAATTTTGCAGTACAGTCTTATCGCCAAATAAATAAAGAACAAAATTAAGAAATAAAATGACATGAACATGAACTTTTTTAATCATATATTTGCCGAAGGCAATGATTAAAATAAGTTTATGTGAGAGCGAAGCGGCTACTATCGCTCTGAAAATTTTTTATAAATGAAATGTAATTGAAAAATTTTTAAACGTATGAACAAAAAAGTACTTCTAATGATTCTCGACGGTTGGGGAATAGGTAAAAAAGATAAAACCAATGCTATTTTCACACAGGGTCAACCGAATATCGATGCTTTAATAGCCGAATATCCCCACTCGCAACTATCGGCAAGCGGCGAAGACGTAGGTCTGCCCCACGGACAGATGGGAAATTCAGAAGTGGGGCATCTGAATATAGGAGCCGGGAGAGTGGTTTATCAGGATCTTGTAAAGATAAACAATGCATGTGCCGGCAAAACATTGCTGGATAACCCGGAGGTAAAAGCCGTTTACGACTATGCCAAACAGAGCGGCAAGGCTCTGCATTTTATGGGACTTCTATCGGACGGGGGAGTTCACAGCTCCATACACCAGCTCTTTGCATTTTTAGATGTAGCCAAACAATACGGGCTCGACAAAGTATATGTACACTGCTTTATGGACGGCAGGGATACCGACCCCAAAAGCGGTAAAGGATTTATCGAAGAGCTTGAAAAACACATGTCCGTCTCCACAGGTAAAATCGCTTCCGTAGTGGGGCGTTTCTACGCTATGGACAGGGATAAAAGGTGGGAAAGAGTACGGAGCGCATATAATCTGCTGGTTAAGGGAGAGGGTGCGCACACCTCAGATGCGGCATCGGCCGTACAGGCTTCATACGATGCGGAAGTTACCGACGAGTTTATAAAGCCTATAAAAGTGGAAGGCACGGCAAATATCTCCGGAGGGGATGCTGTAGTATTCTTTAATTTCAGGAACGACCGCGCCCGCGAAATTACCAGCGTGCTTACCCAGGAGGATATGCCTGCCGAAGGAATGAAAACCATTCCGTTGTACTTTTGCTGCCTCACTCCTTATGATGACAAGTTCAAGGGTGTAAAAATACTGTTTGATAAAGAAAACGTACAGCAAACATTAGGAGAAGTCGTTGCTAATGCTGGAAAAACTCAATTACGTATAGCCGAAACAGAAAAATACGCCCATGTTACATTCTTTTTTTCAGGCGGACGGGAGGAGAAATTCCAGCTTGAAGAGAGAGTGCTCATCAATTCTCCTAAAGTAGCCACCTACGATCTTAAACCTGAAATGAGCGCACCGGATGTTGCACAAGCGCTTATGAAAGTATTGGATACCCAAAAGGAAGATCTTATAATACTTAATTTTGCCAACGGCGATATGGTAGGACATACCGGAGTATTCGATGCGATAAGAAAAGCCGTAAAAACAATAGACGAACTTGTTAAGCAGGTTACCGACTGCGCGGTATCAAACGGGTACACGGTTCTGATCACGGCCGATCACGGGAATGCAGATAATGCAGTGAATCCCGACGGAACACCTAATACCGCTCATTCGCTGAATCCTGTTCCGTTTATAGTAGTGGATAAAGATATTAAAGAGGTCAGGGACGGCATCCTGGCGGACATAGCTCCTACCATACTCAAACTAATGGGTATAGGGCAACCGGCCTTAATGACGGGAAAATCTCTTATATAACCCGTATAATATTTAACAATAAACAATGGGTATGTCTGAAACATAAGTCAGGTATACCCTTTATTTATTAAAAATATACAGGTAAGCTGAAACTTTACTGGAGATAAATCATTATTTTTGTAACGGAGGCCAAGATAAGTCACAAAAAAATTAAAAATATAAACCGAACATGAATTTTTAATCATAAATTTACCGAAGGTTTTGATTAAAAAAAGTTTATGTGAGAGCGAAGCGGCTACTATCGCTCTGAAAATTTTTTATAAACCGAGTTTTAGCGAGCTATATAGCACCATTGAAAATAAAAAAAGTGTTATAAATTGAGGCGGATGCCTTAAAAAAATTTTAAACGTATGAAAAATATTTTATTTGCTCCCGGCTTTGAGAAACTGGTTCACAACAATGCAAGAGTAAAACCGGGAGAAAAAGTAGTTATCGTAACGGATTTCAAGATGCGGGATATTGCGGAACAACTAGCGTCAGCGGTATATACAGCGGGAGGTAAAGTAGTCATCTGCATCATGTCTCCCAGGGAAAAGGACGGACAGGAGCCGGAAGAGGCAGTGGCGGCCGCCATGCTTGAGGCAGATGTTATTTTCTCGCCCGTAAGTAGATCCATTACCCATACCCACGCCATAAAATCCGCCCTGAAAAAAGGAGCGCGGGCTATTCTTATGACGGCTCATAATGAAAGCATTCTCCTTAGTAATGCTTTATTAAAAACCGATTTTCAGGCACAGGCGCCTGTCTGTCGTAAAATAGGAAAAGCCTTCACCCAGGGCCGTAAAATACATCTGACCTCTCCTTTGGGAACCGATCTTCATTTCTCTATCGAAGGCCGCACTGCCAATGTACTGACCAATGTGCCCGAACCGGGAGAGTTGGCTCCGGTTCCCGATATTGAAGTAAACGTCGTACCGGTAACCGGTTCTGCCGAAGGAAAACTTGTCATTGACGCCTGTGTGCCCTATCTCGGAATCGGCATCTTAAAAGAACCTGTCTACTGCGAGGTAAAAGCAGGAAAGATTATCAGCATGGAGGGAGGAGAGCAGGCCCGTTTCCTTAAATCCGTACTGGACTCCTATAACGACCCTGAGTGCTTCAATGTAGCGGAACTGGGAGTAGGGCTTAACCCTGAGGCCAGGCTAAGCGGTAATATGCTGGAAGACGAAGGTATTATAGGGACGATTCATATTGGTATCGGAACAAGCGTTACCTTGGGGGGCGAGATAAAAGCCCCCATGCACTACGATCTTATTATGTGGAACCCTACCATAGAAGTAGACGGGAAGATTATCCAGCGGAACAAAGAAATCTTACTCTGATCCTGCATTAATATAACCTTCTTTATTTATATAATAGAGCACAGCGGTTACTATCTATCTGAAAATTTTTTAACATATGAAAACACTTATCCTTTTATTCAGTTTATTCTTCTTTCTTAATCCTGTTCAGGCCCAGATACTGAGCCGTCAGGCAGCCAGAGAGGATATCGAAGAAGTCCGGGAAATCCTCAAACGCAACTCCTCTTATTATACTTTCAAAACAGAAGATATAGACAACCGGTTAAAGACTCTGAGTGCAGAATTACCGGAAGAAATAGAGACAGACCTGTTCCGATTTAAATTACAACGCATATTGGGACTGATAGGAGACAGGCATTTTTCGATAGAGACCAACCGTAAACGCTGGAAATACACCCTTCCTTTTATAGCCGCCCCATTAAACGACAAAATTGCAGCCTTAAAAAAAGATTTAAAGAACCCCGGTCAATATAGCCTGTTCCAGCAGGAATATCCATATCTCAAAGCCATAGAAGGCATCCCGGTGGAAAAGTTTACAGAAGAGATTACCTGCCGGGACCGCTGGGCTCCGGAAGCGGCACGCCTGTACCGCGCCACAAAATTATTGACGCGGATTGAAGAACAGTTTTACAAAACGGAGCGCGATTTTCCCGGGGAAATTTCTTTTACCTTTACAAACGGTAAAAAAGACAAAACAATCCGTATGCTTCCCGACACGGCACAAGTTTACTGGCAAAATATCTGTACGGATCAACAGAAGATCGAAAGAGCTTACAAAGAGGAAAAATACGACTCTTTTTACCGCCTTATAAACGGTTATATAGGATATATCCGGATACCCAAGATGATAGACAAAGAGAGCTACCCTGTATATTACCGGGAATTAACCGGTAAAATGGAAGAATTCAGGAATACAAGGGCGCTTATCCTTGATCTGCGGGATAACGGTGGAGGAACCAGGGACATCCTTATGACCCTCGCCCCCTACCTGATCCCGGCGGAAAATTCCCCCTGGATCGCCAACATTGCTAAAATCCGCTCCAGTCAGGTACTTAATGAAGATATGCACAGTATGAAAGGAAGGCATCTTTATAATACCCGTTCCGGGCATTTTAGCCGGGAAGAACAAAAACTCATAAAAGAATATCTGAAAAATTTCAAAACGGAATGGCAGTATCCTAAAAATGAATACAGCAGCGAATTTATAATGTTATTACGAAACGACCCCCGACTATTCTACGGCAAACCGGTATATCTGTTAATCAACGAAGCGGTATTCAGTGCGGCCAGCGTTTTTACTACGGCATTTAAAGGAGTTCCGGGCATTTGCATTGCCGGAGTCAATTCCGACGGTTCCAGCGGACGCAGTATTTATTTCAACCTGAAAAATTCAGGGACAAAGCTGCGCATCTCTACAATGATCTCTTTCCAGCGCAACGGGAAAACCCTGGACACCAACGGCACATCCCCGGATCTTCCGGTTCCGGCAGATTTACAACAAATATTAGGAAAAAAAGACTCGCAACTGGAAAGACTGGCAGATCATATTTCCAAATCATTAAAATAACCCCGCTCCCGATATAACCACTAAGTAAGTCAGAACTTTTTTAATAAAAAACAGATACGATGACAAACTATGATCTTTTATTCTTCTGTACAATGTGCAGAAATAAAACCCAAGAGGAAATAGCAAAAATAAAATGCTCGATCCCCTATTCGATTAAAGAGTTCAGAAAAGGAGAACATATAGCCTATCAGGGAAGCCAGGTATCTCATCTTAAAATGCTTATCAAAGGAAGAGTTAAAACCGAAATCGTTGCCAATTCAGGATGGACTCTTCCGATGGAGGAGATTGAGGCTCCGTTTCCGTTGGCTGCCGCTTTTTTGTTTGCCGACGACAACCGGTTCCCGATAGACGTCATAGCTACGGAAGATTGCGAAATTCTTTTTATCAGCAAAGAATCCGTAGAGCGGCAGATCTCCAGATGTTCCGGATTTCTGCGCGGTTTTATGGCCTTCAACGCCAACCGGATGCAATATATTTCGGAACGGCTTAAAATATTCGCACAAAAAGGCATCAAAGCCAAAATAGCATATTACATCCTCTCGAAAGAGAATAACGGAATCTTTGAACTGGGGCGCAGTGTAGCTTTGCTTGCCGGATATTTCGGAGTAGAACGCCCGTCCCTGTCGCGTGCAATTTCAGAAATGGTAAGGGACGGCATCATAACATTTGATTCCGGCAAAGGCAGAATCGTAGATTCAAAAGCCATAATAAACCTGCTGTCCTGATCATTACCATTTAACTTTCAAAATCTGAGGATTTATATTTATCGACACCCAGGCCCAGTCCTGCCAGCGATTATGATTGCCGCCTTTCACCGCATCCATAGTCCGGGAACCCCTCATAAACGAATATCCGGCGGAAAGGCCTACATTATTCATTATATTTACATTTATCTGGTAATCAATCTCTGAACCTAAGCCTTTATTTAAATCCGGAAGTTTTACAGCAGTGGTGAAATAATGATAGTAAAGGCTCATATTCACCCGTTCTGAAGTGCGGTATACGAATCCTATCCGGCTGTCTGTCAATCCGGGAGCATAGCCGCCTTTAAATGCAGAAGCATAAAAATAATCCATTGCTCCATAAAATTTATGGTGTGTTCCGTATAAAGGATTAAAAGCGGTATAGGTTCCTTTATTATTTTTATTCCCGCTCAGATAGTCAAACCCTGCTTTCAAATCCCATGAACCGGCTATTTTGAAACTCAATTCCATATTTGCCAGAAATGCGGAAATATTGTGTCCGGTCCTGGTTTTACCCGATTGATAATAACCGCTTGCGTTAATCTTCCAACTCCCGTAAGAGTAACCTAGATTTGTTCCGAACGTCTGCATATAATAACTGTCGCCTTTCATGGTTTCAGTATCCCCTGATTCAAAGCCAAGATTCATTGCAAGAAATGAAACTTTGAACGGAGTAGCCGCCGCATACTGATACCATAAAGTCTGCATACTTTTGTACGGCTGGCCTCCCGGCATATAAAAGCTCCCCCCGGAAATTTTTTCATCATTTTGATTCATAGCCGCTATCATATGTATCTTGTGTCTGTCCTCTTCATATCCGAGCCTCAAAGCATCATGAAAACGGCCTGCAACATTCCAGTCCAGTCCGCCCAGGATACGCTCGTCATCATATACTAATGCGAAACGGCCTAACTGGGCAAAAAACTTATTATTTCCGAAGTTCATTTTTGCCCATGCCTCGTTGAGAATAAACCGTCCGTTTTTATCAATCTGAGGGTCTTGTCCCCATACTCCGGCATGCTGGGCCGAAAATTTAAGTTGCAGATTACTGCGTTTGTACTCCATAGACAATCGTGCGCGATTATTTATAAAGCCTGCAGGTTTTTCGCCGCTGTCGAAAGGAAAAAGAGCACCGTTTCTATATTCGCCTCTTGCACGGATCTGAGCAGACATGGAAAACGTATTCTCTTTTTCCATGTCATTCTGAGCCGAAAGAGCGCCCGTACAGGTGCATACCAATAACATAAAGCATAATGTTCTCATAATATTGATCGTTTATATATGTGATTCTCAATAAACATGTACGCTACCCTGTGCCGACGGCAGATAATTTACGCCGATCCAAGTTATCATCAACAGCACAAATGCCACCGGAATTAGCCAGAGAGCGAATCTTTTGGATTTTTCGCTTTCACGCAACCTGACATGAATATAGGCTAAGTATGCAGCAGAAGTCACAAATGCCCATGTCTCTTTCGGATCCCACGACCAATAGTGACCCCATGCCTCTTTTGCCCATATTGCGCCCATCAATAATCCCAGCATCAGAAATCCGTAGCCCACATAGACCATATTGTCTATGAAACCGAAAATTCTAACGTCATACTTATGTTTTGCAAGTTGAATAATAGCACCTATGGTCGCTGCTCCCAACATTGCATACGACAATATATAAGAGGTTACGTGAGGTACAAACCAAACACTTTGAAGAGCAGGCATAAGGCTTTTCGAATGGATTTCGGGCTTTACAAGATTTATAATCACAAAAACCGAGGCAACTACTGCCGAAAAACTGAGCAACCAGGGATAACGCCATCTGCGGTATGCCGCATAACCCACCGCCGAAAGGAAGAGTGAATACCACAGACGTGTTTCGCCCATTGTACGCATCGGAGGACGCTCCAGATGGAGCCAGAAGCCTATTATAAATGCAGCAAAAACAGCAGTTCCCGATAGCATCAGCACATTTGCTGCCTTTCCGGTTTTCCTGTAATACACCAAACCTCCCGCCGTAAGCCACATTAACACGGCAGGCAAAGCGAACCAGATAAAATTACTCCACGTCATTCCGCACTCCCTCCTTTGAGTTTCGTCCGTTCAGGAGCATCGCTACCGAACCAAGCATCATCATTATAATTCCAATATATACCGGAACGAACCAGGCATCATATACCAACTCAAAGCTGCTGTATGAAGAAAGCCGCCCGGCATTATTATCATAACCATATTGATAAACCGTCCACGGACCTACACGTAACGGCTTATTTACCTCAAGAATCGTTTTTCGTTTTTCTCCGCTATCGGTATAGACCTCAATATCGGAAGTAAAGCTACGGGGCTCGGCAACAGTCATAACCATACTATACCGCTCAGTGAGCGGCAAAGTCATATAGAGTTGGGCCTGATTCCCGCTGCAAATCCACCCCTCGATAGTTTCATTATTCCTCGCAGCCGAAACCTTAACTGCCGGGGTAGCGCCGGGCATCGGAACCTCGCGGTAAGTACTGTCGCTGCTGCGAACCGCATTATGAATATACTCCGTTATCTCAATATTCCAGCCGTCTAACTTGCCATTAGGTATATCCCTATCTATCTGAAAGTATTGCGGGTTGCCGGGCGGTTGCACTTCCCCCGTATTGCGGTCTATAACCGCCAGTTTCGGAGGATAAACATCCATATCAAAATCGTTCAGTAAAATAGCTACAGGCAACTCTCTCATATTTCCGGCATCATCATAAACCCTCCACTCCGTTTCCCCTTCGCGCACATGCATTATATAACGCTCCATATCTGCATAACCCAGTCCGGAAGCTGCAAGCAATAACCAAAGTCCTATATGATTGATATAGAAAGCATAATCGCGCCACCGGAAAACGGAAAGCCGTCTGACGACAAGTGCTCCAAGCGAAAGAAGCGTTAATAAATAAACCAGCACAAACGGCCAGCTTCGGGTCATAGCATCAAATCCGAGCAGCGAGACGCTATTTTCCTTTTGCGGAGTAAGCCCCATAATTATGGCAAGAAACAATAAAGCCAAAATCAGAGTTACGGAAATACGCACACCGGACAACCATCTGGCAATAGAACTGCGGCGAGCTTCTATTCCTAACCATACACTTAAAACAATCAGTAGCAGTCCTATAGTAAAATTAACCGGTCTGGCCAGCAAATAAAAATCGAACTCTCCGGCAACAATTTGCAATATCATTCCAATGACTACAACTCCGCCGACTACAGCCGCACTTTCCGGATACCCCCAGGGCGTTTGCCATATTTTACGATCTTTTTTATCGCTCATTATGTCTTCGATACTATTTTCCCTTCTGCTTTTGCCTTCTCAACCCAGGAGGGAAGAATTGTTTTGATCCAATTATCTTTATCTCCGCGAAGCTTTTTCATATCCAGTCCGATATACGCCTGGGCTTTGTCTTTAGTCGAAATATCGGGCATCTTCACATCGTTTACGCCGAGCGAAAAAAGTAGCTTCTGAAGTTCGAGCTGCGCCTGCATCGTGCGATCAAGACTGTGGGCAAGAATACGTTGGGTTTCAACCGGAGCGTGGAACGAACCGCCGTGCGAGGCTACTGCAAAATCCCAACGCCACTGAGCCTGGCGGATCAATTTCAACGACTCCTTCATTTTGGCATCCGTAGCTCCCGCATCCCAGGCCGCTTTTGCCATAATATGAGCCTTAGAAAGCTCCGCCTCGATACGGTTACGGATCTCCAACGCCTTATCCTGATAGTCGTAAACATATTTCTTCAAATTCTCTTCACTATCACGGTGGCAGGTCTGGCAGGTAGACGATATATTTTTCAAAGGACTGACAACCTGGTGATCGGAATATTTGATCCCTCCTTCGGCCTTATAAGGCATATGGCAGTCGGCACAACTCAAACCTCGTTGAGAGTGAGGCCCCAATAAAAATAACTCATAATCGGGATGTTGAGCCTTGAGCATCGGCGCACGGCTTACCGAATGAGTCCAGTCGCTATACTCCATGGTATCGTAGTACTCCTCCATCGCTTCTACGGTCACTCCGCCGTCCCATGGAAAGGTAAGATATTTGCCGTCGCCTTTGAAAAAATACTCCACATGACACTGCGCACACACCAGAGAGCGCATTTCCTGCGGAGTAGCATCTTCTATATTACGTCCCTGACGTTCGAAAGCCTCGACAAGCGCCGGACGGGTAATAGTCAGGTTCATAGTCTGCGGGTCGTGGCAATCGGCACATCCTATCGGATTAACGATCTCCGCCCCATTTGCACTCCACGGAGCTTTATAAAACTCTGCGATTCCCTTTTCGTGCATCATACGCGGCACGTCGGGACTTTTGCAACTCCAGCAGGTGGACGGCTGCATATCCTTGTGATCACGGTCGGGCGTTCCCGTGCGCAACGTATGGGTTACGTCTTCGATAGCGAACATATGACCGCGGGGAGCCGAATAGTCCCTCGAAAAAGCATATCCGGCCCAGAGAACCACCATCTCCGGTCGGCTTTCCAGCACATCTTCCTGCATATTGCCAAGATGTTTACTCCGGAAATTCATCTCTTTGGTCTTCTTCCACGTATCGTATTCACGCGGATAATTCAAGCCCCACTCCTCGCTTTTAGCGTTGATACCCGTAATCTCTACCTTCTTGTTGGCATAGAGCGTTGCTATTTCGGCCCGGCGTTCAGTGATCGATGCCGCCAGAAGTCCCAACATAAATACAGCTACCATTACAAAGGCAAAAATACCCCAACCTATTGCGGGACGACGTCTGATTGATTCTGCTAATTTCTTAAACATATCGTTATTCTGTTTTTTTGTTATTTATCATCTTCTTTAACCATTCCGGAACCGGAGATTCGGGCATCGGGGCAATTACATTAGGTGACGAGGAAAGGTTGCTCACCATTGTATGCGGGACATTACGGTGGCAATCCCAACAAACTTTTCCCTCTCCCTCTTTGGTTTGGGCGAATTCAATCATTCCCGTTTTTACAAA
>CAYVED010000075.1:0-12089 GCA_964449975.1 uncultured Muribaculaceae bacterium | reverse complement strand
AATTTTTTATAAATGAGGCGGATGCCTTAAAAAATTTTTAAACGTATGAACCGAAAAAAAGGTATAGAATATAATATAAGGTTTAATGCGGCCCTGATATATATAATCGTTGGGCTTGCATGCTGCATGACGATATTCTATCTATATAATATAAGGGGGGATGTAGAGGAACGCAAGTCTGATATAGAGAAGCACAGGCAGACGCTTGTTCTTACGAACAAGCTGGTTTATGCCGTAAGCGAAGTTCAGGCTGCAGGCGGTTCGTATATCTCTACCGGCGATATAAAATATCTTAATTTATACCGGGCCAAGATAAATGTTGCAGGCTCTATAATAGACTCCATTTCGTTATCGGTAAACGATTCCGTTAAACAGCCCGGATTATACAGGCTGGATTCGCTGCTTAAAAAGCAGATGAATATAATTTATGAACTGGGGAGCAAGCTGGCCGGAGAGAATCCTCTTGACGACATTAATAAAAAACTTAAAGATTACGGGCCGGTTATAAAACGGGACTCGGTATTGATAACTACAATAAAACAGGATACTTTGGTGGATGCCGCACCCCGGAGAGGGTTTTTCCGCAGGCTGGGAAGTCTTTTCGCTCCCAGGAAAGACAGTGTTATAGTCTTGAGCAACAAAAGGGTGGATACTCTTAATATTACCCGTCCCGATACCCTCGCCATTATTATGGAGGTAGATAGCGTGGTTCGTGCGGCAGGAGAAGGGTATTATAAAAATATCAGGGATATAGGAAAACGTGTGGGAAGCCTTGCTGCTTCGGATCAGAAGATTATGGAACAAATATCTTCTTTATTGCTGGGAATGTACGCTCTTTCTCTGGATTCGATTCTTGCCGCCGTGGACGAGAGCGAGAAGATAATAGAGCGGAATTATATTTACTCCATAATAGGAGGCGGGGTTGCGTTGGCGCTTGTATTTATATTGATTGCGGTAATAGTTAGCGGGGTGAATAAAGCACGGATGGCCCGTATTGCTCTGGAAATGGTAAATATTAAGGATAAGGAGATAATGGAGAGCAGGCACAAACTGCTGCTTTCCGTTTCCCACGATCTTAAAACTCCCCTCAGCTCCATTCTGGGGTATCTTGAACTGCAAAAGGATGCCGGACATGACGTACGCTCCATGTTGAGTTCCGGTAATTATATATTGTCCCTGTGGGAGAATCTGATAGAGTTTTCAAGCATAGAGCAGGGAAAACTCCGGGTTTCTTCCTCTCCTTTTAATCTTTATGATTTTTTTCTTACCATTACGGAGATGTTCGAACCTCTCGCCGTCAAAAAGGGAATAATATTCGAATCTTCGCTGAAACTGGACAAGGAGCGGTTTGTTTCGGCGGATTATCTTAAAATTAAGCAGATAATTGTAAATCTTATTTCGAACGGAATAAAATATACGGTAAAAGGAGAGGTGCGCTTCTATGTATCCTGTGATAACGGCTTTCTGCTCTGCAAGGTGTGTGATACGGGCGCCGGGATTCCTCCGGAGTACAGAGAGAAAATATTTTCTCCCTTCCAGCGGATTGAGAGTAATAACAGACTTGCAGAGGGAACCGGACTGGGACTGTATGTCGTAAAAGAATTTACGGAACTCCTGGGCGGAACTCTTGAACTTGTTTCGGAGGTTGAAAAAGGGAGTGAATTTACCGTTACGATACCTGTGAAAGAGATTGACTGGAATGATCCCGTACAGCATCCCGACGATCTCATGCCGGCGGGATACGGATATGCTGCGAATATCGCCGGAACTACTTATAAGAATACTGTTACCGGTATTCCCTATGATAAGAACGGGGGACGCCTGACGGATTCTCCGTTGCGCATCACCGTAATAGATGACGATGCTCTGCTGCTCTCCGTTGCAGGGAAAATGTTATCCGCTCTCGGACACAGGGTTACTATGGTTTCGGATATTGACGGCATAGAGGAGTGCGATATTATACTCGCCGATATGGAGATGGGTGCGTTTACCGGAATAGATGTACTCCGCAGGGCGGGGGATACGCCGGTTGTTATAATGACTGCCGGGAGCGGGTTCTGCGAAGCAGAAGCCCGCGAACAGGGTTTTTCGGCCTACCTTTCCAAACCGTTTACAATAAGTTCTTTGCAGAAGATATTCGGGAAAGTGCGGCCGGATATTAAAGGGAATACGGAAGCACTTCCGGCCTCCGGAGATAAAGACATGCCGCGTAATGATATAACGTGCGGCGGTATGCTGAATGTCTGTATATCCGTAGCGGAGAACGGAGATGCCGGAATCGCGGAAGACGATCATTTCCAGGGTAGGAATATGGGGAGGTATATATCTGTTCCGGGACATCTGCGGGAATTATTCGGGGATGATGTCCGATATATGAATGAAACCCTGGAAGCGTTCAGAATATCTACGGAATCCCATATAAAATTTTTAAGACAGGCTCTGGAAGAGGATGATTATGTAAGGGCTCGCGGTATCTGTCATAAAATGTACCCTATGTTCGCGCAACTGGGATATGCCGGTATCGCGGAAATATTACGCAGGGTGGATATGAATCTTGACCGGAAGTATCCCCTTTGGCGGGAAGATGTATCGCAGGTGTGCAGCAAGGCGGAAGAGATTCTATAATAGCGTAAGCCGTGGGCGTTACAGCATTTCGTATTGGTGCATTTTGTTATAAAGGGTTTTACGGGTGATCTTAAGCATCTGCGCGGCCAGCGATTTATTTCCCCGCGCCCTCTTTATCGCCGCTTCTATCTGCTCTTTTTCGTTTTCAGGATGTAATGCGAGGTCTTCCTGCGATGTGATAGTGGTTAGAGTTGGAAGATTTTCCGGAATTATATTCTCGTTTGAAGCAAACAGGGTCGCCCGGCGCACTACATTACGTAATTCGCGCAGATTTCCGCTCCAGTGATAATTTTCCAGGATTTGCATGGTCTCTCCGGTAAAGCCTTTTATGTTTTTACCCAGCTCCGTATTTGCTTCATTAAGAAAATGATATGCGAACATTTCTATATCTTTGTGCCGCTCCCTCAAGGGAGGTACGGTTATAGAGAATTCATTCAGGCGATGGTAAAGATCTTCTCTGAATTTTCCCTGTTTTATAGCATTTTCCAGATTCTCATTGGTAGCCGAGACAATGCGTACATCTATAGTAATATCGGCAGCGGATCCTACGGGACGTACTTTTTTCTCCTGTAAGGCCCTTAGAAGTTGCATCTGGACTTCATAAGACAGATTACCCACTTCGTCCAGAAATACCGTCCCTCCTTTAGCCTGCTCGAATACCCCTTTTTTATCTGCTATTGAAGATGTAAAAGAGCCTTTCATATGGCCGAACAATTCGCTTGGAGCCAGTTCCCTGGAGAGACTTCCGCAGTCCACAGCAATGAACGGGGCCTCTTTGCGGGGGCTGTTGTCGTGCAGCATACGGGCTACGAACTCCTTTCCCGTACCGCTTTCTCCGAGTATGAGTACCGACATTTTTGTAGGGGCGACCATCATTATATATTCCTGCATCTGTTTTGCCGGAATGCTCTTTCCCAATACTATTTTAGGCGATGCCTGTACCTTATCTTTTTTAACGGATTCCTGCCCTTCCCGTTTCTCTTTATTGAGTGCCTGTTCTATTTTCTCTTTTAATATAGACGGATTTATAGGCTTTTCCATAAAATCTTCCGCACCCAGTTTAATAGCGGCGACCGCACTCCTTATTTCGGCATAGCTGGTCATCATAATTACCGGAAGTTCCATTTTATTCTCCCTTGCCCATGCCAGCAGCATTATGCCGTCTCCGTCCGGAAGCCTTAAATCCGTAAGGAGCAGGTCGAACTCTTCTTTGCAAAGTTCGTCTTTGGCTCCCTCCACCTCGTGACACAGAACGGCATAATAGCCGTTCCTTTTGAACCAGCCTTTCAACATTGTTCCGAACGCCAGATCGTCCTCTACTATAAGAATTTTATATTCCATAATCGCCGTAAAGGTACAAAAAATCTCGTCCGTTTTATATTTGATTGTAATTAAAAAAGAAACCGCCCTTTCGGACGGTCTCTTACACATAAACTAACTAAACTAAAAACTAAATATATTTTATCTCTGTACTATCAGATATTTTGATACGCTCCAGAATTGCTGAGGGTCTGTGATAACCAGGGTTTGGTTCTTATCTTCGTTTACTTCCAGATTGTAGCTCCCTTGAGGATGCGAAGAGAGTATTTTGGCTCTGCGTACGTTAAGCGGGAGGGATTTTACATCTCTCATATCGGCTGTGGTAAAAGCATCCCTGTTAAAATCCTTATTCAACACTTTTCCGTTGCTCTTTATATTTGCGGCTTTAAGTTCTTTGGAAGTGGCTATGCAGTACCATACGGTATTCAGGTCTGTATCCATAGATTTTATTGTTCCTTCCTGCTCTTTTGATTTTTCCTGTAGTTTTGTAACATCGGAGTTAAGATTGTCTACGGAAGCCGTAAGTTCGTCTATCTTTATATTTTTCTTTGCAAGCTCTTCCTGAAGCGAAACTATAAGGACTGTCTTCTCATTGAGTTGTTCTTCCATCCTTTTTATAGTTTCCGCAAGCACTTTATTATTTTTATTGCTACGATTGAGTTTTTGCTGAAGCTGTTTGATACTTTCTCTGTTTTGTGCAAGTATCTCTTTGATTTGCGTTACCTGCTCCGCTACCTGTTGTTTCCTGGAAAGGGTGGAAGTATTTTCCATATTTATGGTGAGTTTGCCTTCCTCCTGGGCTATGTTGCGGAATCCTTCTTCAACATTATTCAGTATTTCAAGGGTTTCGTTAAAATCTGTTTCCAGGGTATTGATGCTGCTTTGCAGAGAGTCTTTCTGGGCCGCCAGTGTTTTGTATTTATTTGAACTTTCAACACAAGAAGTTGCCAGGAATAATGTAGCTGCAATGACGAGCAAATAATTAAATGTTTTCATATCTGTATAATTTTATTAAATTGTTATTTCTGATACTGATTATGCCAAAATATATACCAATAAATGACAGTTTAGAGTAATGTCTTGTAAATCAGAATTTTGCTTATAGGAGTGTTTTTAAGCCCAGTGTGTAAAAGTGTATAAAAGCGTGTAACCTCTGTGTGAAAAAGGAATTTTTACGGGAAAATTTATCTCCCCGGTGAACTTTTTAAAATAGTAGATGTTGTATAAAGGAAATAGTTTTTTAAGTTAGGTTAAGTCGGGAAGACCGTTGCTATATAAAATTGGCAACGGTCTTTTTTATATCCTAATATTTTATTACAGAATAAACCGGCAGATGGTCGGAAGCCTTACGGGTAAGCGTATCTCTTATGCGTCCGGTGGACAGTACTTCCATTTTTCCGGGCATTTTTTTACCCATTACGAAAATATAATCTATGCACTTGTCGGGATATGTTGAAGGAAAAGTATTCATCCTTACATTACTTACGGGTTTTGCAATCCTGGCGAATTCTTTTATTGTCTCCGATAACGGCGTAGCATTGAAATCCCCGCCTATGAAAACCGGTTTGTTTTTCCGCTCCGGGGATTCTTTTATAAAATCTTTTACTGATTTCTTTATTATTCTAACCGAAGCCAGGCGGTCTTCTTTTGTCAGGGAGAGATGAACGGAACAGAAAATATATTTTCCGAACTCCGCAATAAGGAATATCCGTTTTTCCTCTTTTCCGGGAAGCGGTATGTGTTTTAAGGCCAGAGGTTTTTCCTTTGACAATATCCCTATACCGTATTTTCCTGACCAGTAATCAATAGCTGCCGCATAGCTTCCGTACATTCCGGTAAGGGAAGCAAGGTTGCCCAATACATAAGAAGGGATACGGACTGTCATACTATCCAGTTCTTGCAGTGCTACAATATCCGCATTGCTCTCTTTGATTATCCGGGCTATGGTAGTATAGTCCGTGATGGGGGAGTTATCTGCCGGTATGCAATTATGTACATTATAGCTTAAAAGAGTGATACTTTCTTTTTTGGCGGTAAAATTGGACTTTATGAAATCTTTTATCCCGAGCCTCTTATTTTTTACAGGTTCACCGGCTACTGTCAGGTCTTCATTTATGATAAGAGGCTCCCCGGCGATCACCATTTTATCTATAAATTCTTCTATTTGTTCCCTGTAAACGGACATGGGTGTAACGGCTACCGTATGAGTAGCGTTTCCCTCCGTAAAAAAATAGTGAGGGGCGTCTATTACTTTTAATTCTTCGGCGATGGATTTTGAGCCGTACAGACCTCCAAGGATCGTTTTTATTTTATCATACGGGACGTTTGGGTCGGCATCTCCATGGAATAGCTGTATGGGAGCCGGAAGCGATTTCCATTTGATTTTTCCGCCTTTCTGTGCAATCGCTCCTGCAAACGCTATTATACCGGCATATCTGAAATTCTCCGGAAGGCTGTTTCTGACCGAATATTTGCTCCATGTACTGTTTGTCAGGTAATATTCTCCCTGCAATACGGTTATAGCTCCGGCACTCGACCCGCAACCTATTATAATGGAGGTATCTATATTCCATTGCGCTGATCTGGAGATAACGAAATCCGTGGCGTCGTAAAAATCCTCTACCGCCATATTTACCGAACCGAACAGTATGTTTACCATCTTTACAGGGCCTGGCCTTTTTTTCGTTCCGGTTTTCCCGGCCTGCCGGGCAAACGATTTAAGGCCGAGTCTGTAGTCTATTGCAATAACATTAAACCCTTTGTCTGCAAGCCAGTGATAATATGGAATGTACATGGCGTTATCGCGGTTGCCTGCAAAAAAGCCTCCCCCGAATACGAATATCAGACAGGGATGTTTTCCGCCTGTTATATTATAATACTCTTTTCCTTGTCCTGAAACGGGATAATATCTGTCAAGGAACAGACTGTCCCGATCCTTTACGGAATACAGGAAAGTCTCTTTTCCTATCCCTTCATTTATTTGCTGTGAGTATGACAGGGATGGGGTTATTAAGCGGAAGATTACCGTAAAGAGTACGGAAAGGAGTAATTTATGCCGGTTCATGTTCTTTAAAATCATAAAATTTCACAAATATAATATTTTGCATCCTCTTTAAAAGAGATTTTTTATATAATCGAAAATCTTGTTGATAATACCGGCGGATGTGAACTTTTCTCCCCCGTGTCCGGCCTCCGGAATAATGATCATATCCGTAGGACAATTATCTCTGCCCGGAGGACATAAGTTCTTTTTTATTATTTTATAAAGTTCTTCCGCCTGCTGTACCGGTACTATGTTATCTTTCTCTCCGTATATCATTAAAAAAGGAGGCGTGCACGGAGTAACGTATGTTGCTACTGATGTCTGGTTATCTATTCTATGCATGTTTAAGTCGGCGTTAGTTATCATTATTTTTCCGGGATTTCGCGTATATCCGTAAAAATCGATTACCCCTGCCACTTTCGGATGTTTGCCGGAAAGTTGGCGTTCCGTTTTGCTTCCTCCTCCGGGAAATATATTGAACAGTTCTATCCAGTATTGATTCTGCTGTTCATTATTCTGGGCGTTTACAGCCGTCTGTCCGCCTCCGAATTCTATTTGCGCCATTACTCCGTCGATGTAACTTTCGCTTACTGCGGCAAGGGCGGCAAGATAACCTCCCTCTCCTGCGCCGCAAAGCACGAACTTTTCGGGAGAGATATTATATTTCCTGCCGTATCCTCTTAGCCATTTAAGAGCTGCGTTTATATCCTGTATCTGGGCAGGGAACGGATGTGCCACAGTGTTCCTGTAATTTACGGTAACGGCTGCAAAACCTCTTTTCAGGGCATTATTCATCATGGTATCTTTCCATTCCGGATCATTGCCTATTATTATAAGTGCGGGAAGTTTATCCCCGTTTTCATTACCGGGGGTATATATACTCAGCGTCTCTTCAGGTGAGAGATTAGCATATTCTATATTTTCCCATTTTTCCTGCGCCTGCATATTTGCGGGTTTGGGTATTGCCCCTGTAAAGGCTAAAAAAAGACAGATTGTGTGTATCATAAAAAACGAGTTATTAAATATTAATTTAACAACTCGCTTAAAATCTGGTTTAGAATTCTATTTTGTTTTTAGTTTTGTCCAGAAATAAAACCAATCTTCGCAAGGCCCGGAATAGATTTGATCGTCATAATCCATTCCGTAAATTATCGATTTGTCGGGGTCTTCCTGATTCTTTTCCACCTTTACTACCAATGTGACGCCGACCTTTTTATGTATCAATAAATTACCAGGTCTGATGTCATGTATGTTTACCATTTAATTTATTATTATATGGTGAACGTCTTTTCTACTTTGTATCCGTCAGATCCTATTTTTGGAAAGTAACAGGTTCTGTCCGATACCGGAAGTTGAACATATACCGTATTTTCAATTTCGGTCTCGGCAAGTGCGGTACTTATGACCTTACCGGCCTGTATTATCTCTTCTCCGATAAATTTGTTAAATAAGATTTCCATGTGTCCGTTTCCCCGGAACGCCTGGCAGGTAGCAGGTATAAGGGAATCTTCCTGTCTCTGATCTATTCCGTCCGTCGCATATCTTACGGCCACTTCCAGATCATATATCGGCAGGTTGACTCCGAATGTACTGATTCCGGCAATACCAAAGCACAGAGTCAGTAAAAATGTTTTAAAAGTTCGCTTCATTACACATAATAATTTTAAGGTTAAAATGGGCTGCTGTCTGTTCTTACAGACTATTACAAAGGTAGAGCGACAATCCGGAACGATGCAATTTTAAACATGATATTAATTCCCTTGATTTTATTGTGGATTAGTTCATTATGTTGCCCCAGAATGATAGCAACCAAAAGGTGTTTTTCTCTTTTCATCTGCTTACCTTGTTAAACAGGTACTTCTATCGGCACTGGCAGGAAGTTTAAAATAACCAAAAAAATATCCTTAAAATATTTCGGTAACAAACCAAAACAATTTCTTAATTCTGAGCCGGATAATTTAATCAGTTCCCGTATTTTTTCTGAGACAGAATTACAAGGTATACCGCAATAAATATTATTATCATTCCCGTACCCTGTCCGGTGTCGAGGCGTTCTCCGAAAGCTGTAAATCCTATGGCTACGGCTGTAAGAGGTTCCATACAACCCAGAATAGCCGTGGTTGTGGAGCCTATCGACTGGATTGCATAAATAAGGGAGAGGTTTGATATAAGGGTTGAGAAAAATGCAAGTCCTAGAACGCTCCACCATTGCGAACCCGTCTCCAGAACGGAAAATTCTTCTCCTTTGACAATTATATTGCAGAGAAAGAAAAATGCGGAGCAGGAGAGTACGTAAAACGTCATTTTCATTCCTTTCATATTCATAAGAACCGGAATTTCATTTACTCCTACTATATATATGGAATAGGTAGCTACAGTAATAAGTGCAAGAGTGAGACCGATGATATTAATTCCGTTCCCCGACGAAATTCCGGATATTCCTCCGCACAGGAGAAATACTCCCGCAATAGACATTATTATTGCCATAAACTTTGAGCGGGAGAGCTTCTCTTTGAAAAATACTACCATTAAAGAGGTTACCAATACGGGGTACAGAAAATGTATGGTAGTGGATATTCCGCTGGGAATATACCGGTAAGAGTCTATAAGAAAAATACTTGTGGAAGCATAAAAGGCAGATATGATAAATACCGGGATAAATTCTTTTTTGGTTAGTTTCAGGTTCATCTTTTTCAGACTCATGTATGCTCCCATCATTATTGCGGAAAAAAAGAACCGGTAAAAACAGATGCTGTCCAGCTCTGTTCCGGAGTTAAGCAGCGGAATAGAGAAAAAAGGTATAAACCCGAATGTAGCCGAAGATATTACGGCGTACAGTACTCCTTTGATTTTTCCGGTTATAATCATTTCTTATGATTTTCGCTCTATTTCTCTTAAGTTGTCTATTTTTTTCTTTTCAAGAAAATCGTAAACTCCTCCCAGATGCTCTATAACTCTTTTGTTTGAGAATTCGTAAACTTTACTCACAAGACCGTTCAGAAAATCCCTGTCATGCGATACTAGTATAAGCGTGCCGTCGAAGTTTATGAGCGCTTCTTTAAGTATCTCTTTGGTTTTAAGATCCAGATGATTCGTAGGCTCGTCTAGGATAAGCAGGTTTACCGGTTCAAGCAACAGTTTTATCATTGCAAGCCTTGTTCTTTCCCCTCCCGACAATACTTTTACCGGTTTGTCGGAATCGTCCCGGCCGAACATAAAAGCTCCCAGTATATCGCGTATTTTGGTACGGATGTCTCCTACGGCAATATCATCTATGGTTTTAAAGACCGTTTTCGTTTCGTCCAGCATGGAGGCCTGGTTCTGGGCGAAATATCCTGTTCTGAGGTTATGTCCCAACTGGAGGGTTCCGCCGAAATCTATCTCGCCCATTATGGCTTTTACCATTGTGGATTTACCTTCTCCGTTTTTTCCCACAAAAGCGATCTTTTCGCCGCGCTCGATAGTGATAGAGGCATTCCCGAATACTTTATGATCTCCGTAGCTTTTGCTTAACTCGTGTGTGATTACCGGGTACGAACCGGAGCGCGGGGATGGAGGGAAACGGAGGTTAAGAGCGCTTCTGTCTTCTTCGTCCACTTCTACAAGTTCCAGTTTTTCCAGCATCCTTACTCTCGATTGCACCTGGTTGGTTTTGGAGTATGTTCCTTTGAATCTCTCGATGAACTCTTTATTCTCGGCTATCATCTTTTGCTGGTTATCATATGCCGCCTGTTGCTGCTGGCGGCGTTCTGCCCTTAATTCGAGATATTTGGAATAATTTACTTTATAGTCGTATATACGTCCCATAGTAATCTCTACGGTACGTGTGGTTATGTTATCCACGAATGCTTTATCGTGGGATATAACCATTACGGAGTTGGCGCTGTTTATGATAAAATCCTCCAGCCATTCTATGGATTCTATATCCAGGTGGTTCGTAGGCTCGTCCAGCAAAAGCAGTGTGGGTTTCTGCAAAAGGAGTTTGGCAAGTTCTATGCGCATTCTCCAGCCTCCGCTGAATTCGGTCGTCTGCCGTTCGAAATCTCTTCTGTCAAATCCCAGCCCTGTAAGCGTGCGCTCTACATCCTCCCGGTAATTAGTGAGGTCTATATGATAAAATTTTTCCGAAAGCGACGTAACTTTCTCTATGAGCTTCATATACTCATCACTGTCGTAATCGGTGCGCGTTGTCAGTTCTTCGTTCAATGAGGCTATCTCTCTTTCTATAGCGAAAAGATGTTCGAATGCCAGGCATGTTTCTTCAAAAACCGTCCTGCCGTTCTCTACCATAAGATGCTGAGGGAGATAGCCTATTTTCCCGCCGTCGGTGACGGTAACTTTCCCCCTGTTAGGGGTTTTAACCCCTGCAATGATCTTGAGCAGAGTTGATTTTCCCGCGCCGTTTTTACCCATTAAGGCTATCCTGTCCTTGTCGTTTATGACGAAAGATATATCTTTAAAAAGTGTCGTTCCGCTGAATTCTACCGTTAAGCCGTCTACTGATACCATCTATAAAAAAATTAGTCGGCAAATATAGGGAAAAAACCGTCCGGATATATGTTTATTGTAAAATACGAAGCGAAATAACCGAATAATTATCCGTAATGCTGTCAGGCCCCGGAGCTATAAAGACAAGCTCGCCGTCAGGGGTGAAATATTTTGCCTCTCCCGACAGGATAAATCCGTCCACGCTGCTATTATTATCGAAAATGTATGTCTTATTATTTTTAGTATTATACAAAAGATGTAAGAAATTGTCCCCGTTGTTGTCGGCGAAGAATATATATATATTGTCTCCGTTTTTCAGAAATTTGGATATGGTGTAAAATTTCTTTGCGTAAAGCGCCTCCATGAATTTGTCGGAAGAGTAGGAAAGGATTGCGGAATCGAGTCCGTAATTTCCCATATTCATCCCGACCGTTTTTGCCGCCGAGGTTTCATCTATCCTGTATATATCGGGAGATAGCCACATTTTATAAAATATCTCTTTGCCGCATACCGTTATAGCCTCCTCTTTCATAGGCATCTGATATGCGCTGTTTTCCGTCGTATAGAGGAATTTTGAAATCAGTTCACCGTTGCTGCCGGTTCTGTATACCTG
>CAYVED010000074.1:0-12137 GCA_964449975.1 uncultured Muribaculaceae bacterium | reverse complement strand
CGGAGAAAACGCCGGATTCCTTCAAATCAGGGGATAAGGACGTATCTATATGAGGAATAGTAAATCCGGGATGATTGAAGCGATAGTTCGCCATGCTGATATATGCGTCAATGGAAGAAATACATTCAATCCATTCCGGAACATTAGAAAGATATTCCCTTTTCCATTTCTCCATTCTGAATACCGTGTGCAGATCCCTCATATATAATCCGTTCAGAATAAACATCAAAACGACATTTATCCTGCTGTCCAAAGTATCTTGTATGCGTTTGAGATTTTTAAATGCTTTAATGGCATCCTTCTCTCCGAATATTCCTTCCTGTATCTTAATCATTCCTTTAGTACGGAATGATTTATTTTTCATAACTTCAATAAGATATATATATTTACTTAAAGCCTTTATGAATATCCCCAGTTCTTCCGACAACTTGTTGATTCCGGCAGCCCGGTACATCGTTATAGAAAGCTGAATCAGGAATATAATACATATATAGCCTATTTCAAGCCCGGCTGCAACTGCGGATACCGATACGGCAAGCATTATCATATTCAGCAAATACACAAATGTAACCATAAACCTTCCGCCGAAAAGGGGCTTTTTATTAATCCATTGTGAAATTACCTCTCCGCTGAGTTCGTCTACCGGATTGTTTATTCCCGCCGCCCTGAAATTATGACAAAAATCTATATCGTCTTTCAATTCTCCTGCGCACTCCTGCCGGAGTTTTATCTGTTCCGCATCTTTGCAATTCGTCTGAAGCATTCCGGCCAGTTTTATGGCTCCGTTACGTGTTACGGTACGATTAATTTCCTGATACAGAGAGTTATCTCCAAATATATCTAAATCATTGGTATAAATGTGTGAAGGGTCTGAAAATTCCTGCCCGTTTTTTAAATGAGTATAATCCCCCGCCAGATAATCCGCCTCTGTTTTATTGCATTTGATAAGAGCCTTATAGCGGGTCAATCCGGAAAGAATTTTGGAGTCGTATATGCTTAAAAGAATATATCCCGGAAGCAAAAATATTAATACGTACAAGAAACCCGGTTTGAATCCGCCGGCGGAAAATCCTTTATAAGAGACGGCAAATCCATAGCCTGTATATATAATAGCGCAGAAACAGATTACTTTACATAACGTAATAATATTACGTCTTTTCCTGAGCTTAATTTCCGATTCCGTGAAAACTCTTATCCTTTTATTATAGAACTCTTTTAAATTACACATACGAATATATATTAAAAAGCCTCTCCGCGAGTTCAAAAACGTACGGAGAGGCTCCCTTTAGTTATGAAAAACTTATTTTTATAGTTGCGGCCCGGCTGCAACCAATGATTTGCCGGCAGTATTGCCAGTAAATTTATTAAAGTTCTTTATAAATCTTGCAGCCAGATCTTTGGCTTTTTCGTCCCATTGCTCTGCACTTGCATAAGTATCGCGGGGATCGAGTATTTTAGGATCTACGCCCGGAAGAGCTGTAGGAATTTCGAAATCAAAGTAAGGGATGGTTTTAGTAGAGGCTTTATCTATGGAACCGTCCAATATGGCATCTATGATTCCCCTTGTATCTTTAATAGAGATACGTTTACCGCTTCCGTTCCAGCCGGTATTTACCAGATATGCTTTGGCTCCCGACTGTTCCATCCTTTTAACCAGTTCTTCGCCGTATTTCGTAGGATGGAGCGAAAGGAAAGCCGCTCCGAAACATGCGGAGAAAGTAGGAGTAGGCTCGGTAATACCGCGTTCCGTACCGGCCAGTTTAGCGGTAAATCCGGAAAGGAAGTAGTATTTAGTCTGTTCAGGAGTAAGGATTGAAACCGGAGGCAGAACGCCGAACGCATCCGCGGAAAGGAAAATAACCTTTTTAGCCGCAGGAGCTTTCAGTTTGCCTTTAACAATATTTTCGATATGGTAAATAGGGTAAGAAACCCTTGTATTTTCAGTTACGCTCTTATCCTGGAAGTCTATTTTTCCTTTATCATCAACCGTAACATTCTCCAGCAGGGCATCCCTTTTAATTGCATTGAAAATATCCGGTTCGGCCTCTTTGCTCAGGTTGATAACTTTAGCGTAACAACCGCCTTCGAAGTTGAAAATGCCTTCATCGTCCCAGCCGTGTTCGTCATCGCCTATAAGCTGGCGTTTAGGATCTGTGGAAAGAGTTGTTTTACCCGTACCGGAAAGTCCGAAGAAAATAGCCGTTTCGCCTTTCTGGTTAGTATTTGCGGAGCAGTGCATAGAAGCTATGCCTTTAAGCGGAAGCAGATAGTTCATATAAGAGAACATACCTTTCTTCATCTCCCCTCCGTACCATGTATTAAGAATGATCTGCATTTTTTCAGTAAGGTTGAATACTACGGCAGTCTCGGAATTAAGCCCCAGTTCTTTGTAATTCTCAACCTTTGCCTTGGAAGCGTTCAATACTACGAAATCGGGTTCTCCGTAAGTTTTAAGCTCTTCTTCGGTTGGGCGTATAAACATGTTTTTTACAAAATGGGCCTGCCATGCAACTTCCATTATAAAGCGTACTTTAATTCTGGAGTTTTCGTTGGCCCCGCAG
Organism: uncultured Muribaculaceae bacterium; assembly: GCA_964449975.1. GTDB lineage: Bacteria > Bacteroidota > Bacteroidia > Bacteroidales > UBA932 > Egerieousia. The sequence goes on along the minus strand of CAYVED010000074.1, from coordinate 9,576 downwards.
AAAGTATCTACTACGAAAAGCCTTTTATTCGAAAGCTCTTCTTCCGCGATGCTTTTTAATGCATTCCATGTCTTTTCAGAAACAGGTTTGTTATCGTTTTTATACTCTTCGGAAGTCCACCATATGGTATCTTTGGAGGTATCATCCATTACAAAGAATTTATCTTTCGGAGAACGGCCCGTATAAACGCCCGTCATCACATTTACGGCTCCCAGGTCTGTTTCCTGCCCTTTCTCAAATCCTTCCAGCCCCGATTTGGTCTCTTCCTGAAATAATTGCTCGTATGAGGGATTATATACGATTTCTTTTACCCCGGTAATACCATACTTACTTAAATCTATTGTTGGCATAATTCTATATAGTTTATGAATTTATAAATTTTGTTATATCTCGCGGCAAATATATGTATTTTCAATTTATTTGCCCAAAAATTTCTCTCAAAATTTTTGCCACGTTTTATCCGCAAATTTATATTTGAGTTTTTTTAAGAATATATGTTATTTTTGCATTGATATGATAAGGGATATTCTGAAAAAATATTGGGGATATGATACTTTCAGGCCGATGCAGGAGGAGATCATCAATTCGGCGCTGGAGGGCAATGATACTCTTGCCCTGATGTCTACGGGGGGCGGTAAATCCCTCTGTTTCCAGGTCCCCGCAATGTCCCGGAACGGTATATGTCTTGTAGTGTCTCCCCTTATAGCTTTAATCAAAGACCAGGTGCAGGCGCTTAACGAAAAAGGGATAAAGGCGCTTGCGGTGTATTCCGGAATGAGCTATCATCAGATAGATATGGCTCTCGACAACGCCGTATACGGAGAGTATAAATTCTTATATGTATCTCCGGAAAGACTTAAAACCCCGGTTTTCATAGAAAGGGTACAGAAAATGGAAGTAAATTTCCTGGCGGTAGACGAGGCGCACTGTATTTCCCAGTGGGGATATGATTTCCGTCCGGCGTATCTTAAAATAAAAGATATAAAAAAACTTATAGGGAATGTGCCTGTTATAGCCCTTACCGCTACCGCTACAAGAAGAGTTGCGTATGATATAATGCAGATACTGGAGTTCGGTAAGCCCAATATAATAAGTTCCGGATTTGAAAGAGCCAACCTCTCTTATGTAGTGCGGAATACGGATGATAAATACGGGAATATACTCAAGATATGCCGCGGGGTGGAAGGTTCCGGGATAATATATGTAAGGGAGAGAAAGAAGAGCGAGGAAATTGCCGTTTTTCTCAGACAAAGCGATATTACCGCGGATTTTTATCATGCCGGAATGGGCAAGGAGATGCGTTCTTTAAAACAGGACAGATGGAAAAACGGGGAAATAAGGATAATATCGGCTACAAATGCTTTCGGCATGGGGATAGATAAGCCCGACGTAAGATTTGTAGTGCATTATGATATGCCGGACTCCATGGAAGCGTATTTCCAGGAAGCAGGACGTGCCGGAAGGGACGGTATACGCTCTTATGCAACGCTTTTATGGAACGACAGCGATCTTAAAAGGCTGAGGCAGATACATAATATTTCTTATCCGGATACGGATTACATAAAAGATGTTTACCAGAAAGTATTCATATATCTCAGGATCCCTTACGAAGAAGGGGCCGGAACGGTAAGCAGATTCGATCTTGTGGAATTTTCCCGGAGGTTTTCCCTGAACGCGGTATCGGCATATTATGCTATAAAATACATAGAAAAGGAGGGGTATTGGGAACTTACTGACGAAATAGATAATCCTTCCAGGATAATGTTTACCGTAACCAGGGATGAGTTATATAAAATACAGGTAGATAATGCCGGTCTGGACGGCTTTATAAAATCCCTGCTGAGAATGTATACTGCCCTTTTCTCGAAACTCACCCGTATAGATGAGGAATATATCGCCCGTATAACCATGGACTCCGTTGCAGGCGTAAGGGAGAAACTCATAACCCTTTCCGGAATGAAGATAATAAAGTTTATTCCCCGGTTGCGTACCCCACTTATTATAATTAATAACGAAAGGCTGGTGGAAGCTAATTTTTATCTTTCGTCCCAACGGTACAACGAAAGGAAAAATCTTTTCAGGGAGCGTATAGAGAGTGTTATAAAATATGCCGGGGATGAAAGTATATGCAGGAGTCTTCAGCTTACGGAATATTTCGGACAACAGGCTGCGGAAAAGTGCGGAATATGCGACGTATGTATAAAAAACAGGCACTCTTCCGATATTAAAGAAGCCAGGAAAGAGGCGGCTTCGCGTATTATATCATATTTATCGGAAAAAGGAGGCTCCGGAAACGGAAATTTACCCGGACTCTCCGGAGATTGCGTAACGGTTGCGGATATAGAGATAATGGCTGGAGACGAATATAAACTCTATCTGGATGTCCTGCGGGAAATGGCCGATAAAAGTCTTGTAATTATAGAGGGGGATAGTCTGCGCCTTGCCGGTCTGCATATATAGTTAAAATTTTTCCAGTTCGCGGTAAAGCCGCTGTACCGGAAGCCCCATTACATTGTAATAAGAGCCTTCTATGCCGGAGATGCATGCATAGCCTATCCACTCCTGGACACCGTATGATCCCGCCTTATCGTACGGACGGTATTTCTCCACATAATATTCCGTTTCTTCTACGGAAAGAGATGAAAAATGTACTTTGGTAGATGCGGTGAAACTCTTTATTTTATCCGTGCTTCTGAGGCATACGCCGGTAAGTACGGTATGGTTATTATTCTGGAGCATTTGTATCATGCGTACTGCATCCGCTTTGTCCTTGGGTTTGCATAGTATCTCCCCGCAACAGAATACAAGGGTGTCTGCGGTTATAAGTATCTCGTCTTTCACCAGTTCCCTGTGAAATCCGTATGATTTACCTTTTGCCAGGTATTCCGGAATCTCATTATGCGGAAGTTCCGGCGGATATACCTCGTCAAAGATATTGCCGGTATCTGTTGTAAATTCTATATCCAGTCCGGCAAGCAGTTCCCTGCGGCGCGGGGAACCGGAAGCCAGAATTATTTTTTTATTTTGTAACTTTTCCGCAAGCATGTCGTAAATTCAATTAAACTATCCGGAATAGGCTTCGGGATCGAACTCCCATTTGCCGTGTACTTTTAACACCTGTTCTACAAGATCCCTGACACATCCTTCTCCGCCTTTGTAAAGCGAAACATAATCGCATACCTCTTTTACCTGCGCAACTGCATCTGCCGGACATACCGCCAGGCCGCAGATTTTCAGTATGGGAATATCGGGAAGATCATCCCCGACAAAAGCGACCTCTTCCGGTTTCAGTTTGTATTTTTCGCAGAAATCGAGGAAATCAGGAACTTTGTTTCTGGATTTCAGATATACTTCATTCGCAAGATGGGGAATAAACCGTTTTGTAATAGAATTGGAGTTTCCTCCCGTAATTATCGCAACTGGATACCCTTTAAGAAAAGCCATCCTCAAACCGAATCCGTCTTTAGAATTATAACTTCTGAGAAGATCCCCCTCCGGCGTACAAAGCACGCTCCCGTCGGTAAATACCCCGTCCACATCAAAAGCAAATCCTTTTATATTATGTAACTTTGTCTTATAATTGCTCATTTTCAGTCTTCTTTATTTTAGATTCATATTTTTTCGCTATATTTTCGGTAAGCATTCTGTATACCTCGTATTGTTCATATAATCCTTTTTCTTTCAGCAGATTCAGATGTTTCCCGATAGTGCGCGAATCGCCTCTTACGGCAGGTCCGGTCTGGGATACGCAGGGCTTGTTAAGAAACGCTTTCCGTACGGTTTCGATTGCACAGGGCAGGAGAAAGGTAAAATCCGGATAGGATATATCGTATGACAGTCCCAGCAGATAATTTATAAAATTTGCAGAAAAGACCGCAGCGGTATGCATCTGCAATCTTTTTCCGGAGTCGCAGATTTTATATTCGGCCTTCAATGTATTTACAGTTAATGCCAGCATCTTTTCCCCTTCTTTGTCGGATGCTTCGAGTAAAAACGGTATCATCCTAATATCTAAGTCCTTATTCTTACTTAGAGTCATCAGAGGATAAAAGACCCCGTATTTTTTCAGGCCGGCCTGTTTTAAAGTATCTATACTTTCCGCTCCCGATGTATGTACGATCAGAGATGAAGACTTGTTTACGAGTTTACGCGCAACTTCTTCAACGGCGTTGTCGCTTACGGCAACGATTATAATATCGGATGAGGGAAGTCTGCCGTATGAATCCGTAGCGAAAGCATTGCCTTTATGCCTTTTAAGCGCTCGCGTTATCTGTTCCGCCCCGGTAATATCCCTGTTGCATATACACTCCACATTGTGTCCGGCCGTTTGTAATGCGATAGAGAGTCTGAACGCTACATTTCCGGCTCCTATAAACGATATTGAGTACATTAATCCCGATCCTCTTTAAAAATAATAAAATGATTACCCAGCCTGCTCATAATAAAACGGTCAAAATCTTCCGCAGTTCCGAATCTGAATCTTACCTGTGTCCTGCATCTCATTTTAAGGTTGGGATTACCCGTTATTTCGCCGGCACAATAAAAATATTTTTCCATATTTTTACCGCCTATTTTATATAAGGAATATTTTCCTGCCGGAAGATTGCCCTGTATTCCTATACCTACGGAAGTTTCGTAATGCGACGGGAGAGTATAACTTTCCGTCATGGATAAAGGAACGGTACAATGGGAGAAGTCAACCGTAAGGCTGTTCTTATCTGAAGATGTTGGGTTTGCCATGAATCCAGGTTTGTGCGTACCTTTTTTTAACATTATCAGAGAGAGCAGGGAGGGAATATCGCCTTCGCATCCCGATATGATCCCTTCGTCATTAAGCAGGGACAATGCAAGACATGCCGTAGTTCGAGATAATTCTATCAGATCGAAACATTTTATAGTCAGCGCATTTAAGGAGTACTTCCCGCATATTCCGCGCAGGGCGTAATACATGATGATGGCATTTTCGAGATCTCCCGAGCTTCTGCCCGTAAGAAATCCTTTAAATCTGTTAAACAGAGGATCAGCAGAAAAATCCCTCTTTTCGTTTTTTATTTTATAAAACGAATCGATTAATTCGGTTATTTTAATATCCGTAAAATTTACCTGAAGCGAAGATGATATATATCCTTTATTAACATGGGAAGCTATCAGCCATGAGGACTCTCCTCCTATAAGCCCTATATTCATCCCTTTTATACCGTGTTTTACATAAATCTGATAATATATTCCTTTCAGTTCCTGATCCAGTTTACGGAAATAAACTTCATCAGCATCCAAAGGTATGTTATAACTGCTATATTCTACATCGTTATTCGAAAGCCAGGTTACTATTTCGGTTGCGGCCGCAAAGGAGTTATGGTATCCGTCCGATAAGATTATCAAGGGGTGTTTCAGAAACGGAAATACGTTAAGAAACATCTCTTCCGTTCCTCCCCCGGCTATGAAAATAACATACAATTCGTCGTTGTTAAAGGCCGCGGGATCGGCTAATGCGGCATAATTATCGGAGTTTATGATATTTACATCATAAAAAGCCCCGAGGCCGTCAATAAGGGGCCTCCGGGCTTCAATAATGTGTTCTTTATCTTGCCGCTCCGATGAAAAAAATATTAAATTCAGGCGCATAGTAAGCAGATTAAAATAGCTGAAAAAATATCCTTAAAATAATTTCGGTAACAAACTAAAACAGTTTCTTGTTTTTGGAACATGGCGTTTTATGCCTGCCCTTGCGGTTTATCTTCTTTTATTGCTTGATAGTATTGCAGATCGTCGGGATTAAAATTGGCTATATATGTATAGCGTTCATTATTCCATGCCTCCGATCTTCCGGTATATATTTCCGCCGATCTTATAAAACCGGCTTCGGATTGTGAATCGAGCAGCAATAAATACGACATAATGATATGAGACGCCATTTCCACAAGCCGCCTTGCGTGAAAATCCACATATTCGTTGCCTTTATCCGCAACAAGCGCACAGGCCTGCTCATATTGATCCGTCATAGCTGTCAACTTACGTTTAAGCCCTTCAAATTCCGGCCTTACGGCTTTCTGCTGGTACTCTCTTATTTTTGCAAGGTAGGAACCGTTGGTTACATATCTTATGGCAGCAACAACCTGAAGTTGCGATGTTCCTTCATATATGGTAAGGATACGGGCGTCCCTGTAAAGTCTTTCCACCGGATATTCTTTCATAAATCCGGAACCGCCGTGAACCTGTATGGCGTCATAAGCATTCTGGTTAGCATACTCGCTGGCCATCATCTTAAGGAGGGGAGTGAACATATCGGCCTGTCTGTTGTAGAGTTTAGCTTCGGCTCTCTCTTCCGGAGTAAGTTTTCTTTCTTCGGATATAAAATTGTATGATTTATACATATCCACAAATCTGGTCGTCTCGTACAGAATAGCGCGTGAAGCCTGTAGTTTAGCTTTCATTACCGCCAGCATCTCATATACCGCCGGAAAATCGACAATCGCTTTTCCGAACTGTGTCCTTTCATGGGCATATTTAAGAGCTTCCCGGTAAGCCGCTTCACTTAATCCTACCGATTGTGCGCCTACGCCCAGGCGTGCTCCGTTCATAAGCGACATAACATATTTGATAAGGCCTAATTTTCTGTCTCCCACCAATCTCGCAGGAGCATTCTTAAATACTAGTTCTGCTGTCGGGGAACCTTTTATGCCCAGTTTGTTCTCGATACGCCTTACCGTAACACCGCCCCAGGCCTTGTCATATACGAAATAAGAAAGTCCCCTGCCGTCGGTAGTGCCCTCCTCTGAACGCGCAAGTACAAGTTTGATTTCTGCATCTCCGTTGGTAATAAAACGTTTTACACCGTTAAGATACCACATCTGTTTTTCTTCGTTCCATTTGGCTTTAAGCATTACAGCCTGCAGATCGGAACCTGCGTCAGGCTCCGTAAGATCCATAGAGCATGTATCGCCCTTATTTACCCTGGGAAGAAATTCTTCTTTAATTTCCTGCGACGCAAACTCATGTATAGTTTCGGCACAATCCTGCAATCCCCATATATTCGCGAATCCGGCATCGGCCCTCGAAACGAGCTCCGCCGCCATGACGTAAGGAACCATACTGAAATTCAATCCTTCGTACTGGCGCGGCAGCGAAAGTCCGTAAACCCCGGCTTGCGTAAGGGCGTCATGATTCTGTTGCGTTCCCTCAGCATAATGTACCCTTCCGTCTTTACAGAGGGGGCCTTCATGATCTACTCTTTCGGCATTAGGTGCAAGTATATCCCCGCATATCCCTCCTATAATATCCATCACCTTATCGTAAGAATCAATGGCATCTTCAACGTTGGCGGGAGCATATTCATATTTACCGAAATCTTTAAAATTATCCTCTTTCAGTTCTACTATCTTATTCATCAACGGATGGCCGAACTGGAATTTCAAGTCAGAATTATCTTTGTAAAAATTAGCCATAATTATTTGCTGTGTTTTTTATAAGATGCAATCATCTTAGGTAAAACTTCATTTAGATCACCTATAACGGAATAATCCGCAACCTGGTGTATGGGAGCGTTAGGATCGTTGTTTATTGATATAATCATTGCAGATTGATCCATACCCGCAGTATGTTGTATCTGTCCGGATATACCTATCGAAATAAATAATTTCGGGCGTACGGTAACTCCCGTCTGTCCTATCTGTCTTTCATGTTCCGCAAATCCGGCATCTACGGCAGCCCTTGAGGCTCCCACTTCCGCCCCGAGCACTTTCGCAAGATCGAAAACCAGTTTGAAATTCTCTTTACTGCCTACTCCGTAACCTCCGGCAACGATTATCTGTGAACCTTTAATATCTATTTTCTTTTCCTCTATATGCCGCTCTATTATCTCTACGGCAAAATCCGTATCTTTAAGAATATTGTTTACGTCTATTTTATTAACCGAACCTTTAGCCGGAGATGGAAGAGCCTCCTTTTTCATCACGCCTTCGCGCACGGTAGCCATCTGCGGCCTGTGCTCCGGATTGATAATGGTAGCTATAATATTTCCGCCGAACGCAGGGCGTATCTGATACAGCAGATTTTCCCATTTGTTACCTTTTGCATCCGAATGGTCTCCTATTTCCAGCGAAGTACAATCGGCAGTAAGGCCGCTGTGCAAAGCACTGGATACCCGCGGGGCAAGGTCACGGCCTATGCTGGTGGCTCCGAAAAGAGCTATCTGCGGCTTTTCTTCCCTGAATAAAGCGATTGTTATTGCGGCATAAGGCAGCGTTCTGAAAAATTCTAGTTTTTTATCATCGGCAAGATGAACCTTTTTCGCCCCGAAAGAATAAAGTTCTGAGGCAAGCCTCTCTACATCGTTCCCGATAAGAAGGGCTTCAAGATCACATTTTAAAGAATCGGCCAGTGATCTTGCTTTGGTAAGCAGTTCCAGGCTCACATCGCAGAGTTTGCCGTTTTCTGTTTCGCAAAATACTATAATATTATTCATATTCATTCAAAATTTTAGTAGTGGGACTTAATTACCCTATTGTATGGCTGGAGATAAGCTCCTGCATAAGGGAATCTATATCAGCATCGGAGGATGTATATTTCTTAGCCTCTTTGGCCTGGAATACTATGTTTTCTATCTGTTTAACCTTGGTAGGGGAGCCTGACAATCCGTAGCTGCGTTCGTCTCCCTGTATATCATTAACGCCCCACTCGGTAATTCTCAGATATTCACGTCCTTCAAGAGGTACCAGATATGAGTTTTCAGGGGTGGCATCTTCGGAAGTTGTTCTGGCATATTTGTATTTAAGCACCTGTTTGGCATTGCGCGGCCTGCACGGAGCGGCAGTGGCGTGTACCGTAACAAGAAGCGGGAAAGCGGAAGAGACTATCTCTATACCTCTTTCCAGCCTTCTCTTAATAGTTATCTTGTCTCCGTCTATACTTATTATCTCCTCCGCATAAGTAACCTGGGGAAGATTGAGCTTTTCGGCTACCTGAGGCCCTACCTGGGCGGTATCTCCGTCTATAGCCTGCCGTCCCGCAATAATAATATCCGGATTGATTTTCCGTATAGCCTGCGAAAGGGCATAGGAAGTAGCAAGAGTATCGGATCCGGCAAATTTCCTGTCTGAAAGTAATATACCGCCGTCAGCGCCTCTGAACAACCCCTCTCTTATAATATCGGCAGCCCTGCCCGGGCCCATTGTAAGAAGAAGTACTTCAGTGTCCGGATCAGCGTCTTTTATACGTAATGCCTGCTCCAGCGCATTCATATCTTCGGGATTAAAAATAGCCGGCAGGGCCGCACGATTAACGGTTCCCTCCGGAGTCATTGCATTTTTCCCGACGTTTCTGGTATCAGGCACCTGCTTGGCCAATACGATAATTTTTAATTTTTTATTCATACGTTAAAAAAATTTTCTTTTATTTCTAATTAAATAAAATTTTTTAGAGCGATAGTAGCCGCTTCGCTCTCACATAAACTTGTTTTACTCGTCGCTTTTGGCGAATCTGTGATTAAAAAAGTTTATGTTCGGTTCATACGTTAAAAAAAATTTCTTTTATTTCTAATTAAATAAAATTTTTTAGAGCGATAGTAGCCGCTTCGCT
>CAYVED010000073.1:0-12284 GCA_964449975.1 uncultured Muribaculaceae bacterium | reverse complement strand
CCGCATAATCTTCAAAATATTGCGGGATGGTGTACCCCTTAGGTTTATTCCCAAGGAAATCATTACAGGAAGTAATGGAAAGGGCTAATAATGCCGATATGATTATATATATTTTTTTCTTCATATTATAAATTTTTAGAGTGATAATAACCGCTTCGCTCTATCATTAACTTGTTACGATCATCGCCCCGAGCGAATTTTTGAGTAAAAAAGTTAATATTCGTTTCATATGTTTAAAAATTTAAATTAACACCGAATATAAATGTAGCGGGGATAGCTGTTCCTCTTGATATATATTCCGTATTAGAGCTGGCCCATACCTCCGGATCCAGATTATTTTTATTTGCGCTCCACCTCCATAAATTCTGAGCCTGGAAAGTAAGTCTGACGCCGGATAAACCGGCTTTAGAAACAAATGTTTTCGGCAGAGAGTAAGAAAGGCTGACATCGCGAAGCTTTATATAATCGGCTTTCTGGATATGCTTATCCGCGGCACGCCATAAATAAGTAATGTTCATCCTTGCGCCGGGTTTGTAAGCCGGAGACTTATCCGGATCTTTTTCATCTCCGGGATGTTTCCAGAAATTCATATGTATCCTGTCGAGGTTGGAGGTTACTCCCTCATGGGGCCTGGAAGAATTCGGATAATATCCGGCTGCAACATCCCTCATAACATGACCGCCGTAATATACAAACATAAAAGACAACTCAAGGCCCTTATAATTGAATGTATTGGTCATTGCGGCATTGAAAGGGGGATTGTAACTTCCAGAATACACAAGGTCTTCCGTACCAAGTTTACCGGTTGAATTAACAACAGTCCCGTCAGCCTTGTAAGCCAGAGGAAGACCGTTTTCATCTAATCCGGCATAACGGATGCTGTAAAGGCTGTTAAAAGGATCGCCTTCCCTTACCTGTAATCCTCTGATATGTGAGAATACGGATTTGTCCGAGTTCTCCAGAGATTTTATTTTATTGTTATTATAACTGAACAATACATTCGTACTCCAGATAAAGTCTTTCTTTAAAATATTACGGCTTTCCAAAGTCACCTCGATACCGCTGTTCATCATGGTGGCATAATTGACAAGGAGCTTGCTCCAGCCGAACGTAGGATCGGCAGAACGGTAGCCAAGCATATCGGATGTCTTTTTATTGTAAAAATCTATACTGCCGGATAACCTGTGTGAAAGAAGGTCGAAATCAACTCCCAGATTAAGAGTTTTGGTCTTTTCCCAGCGCAAAGCGGAGTTCGGAGGACTGGTAATAGTCCCTTGAGTCTCATTTGTCTCATCATTAGGCCAATTAGATATTTCCGCGATAATATAAGGCCCGCTTTTCTTGTATACATTACCGTTAATACCATAAGTTGCACGGGCAGAAAGCCTGTCAAGCCATTTTATATCCCCGTCTTTAAAAATAACATAATTGGCTCCGGCAGACCACAGGGGACGATACTGGTATTTAGGATCGGTGCCGAAAAGATTAGACTGATCCATTCTTATGCTGGCATTCAACCCTAAACGGTTGTTGAACATATATGAAGCATTACCGTAGAAAGATACGTACCTGTCATCCCTGCTCGTATTGGCGGGCTGGGAAACGGAAAGTCTGTAAAATCCGTTCAAAGATTGAGTATTATAGATTCCGGATAAAAGTTCCGCTTCATTAATATACTTGAAAGACAAATTATAATCATCATACCCGAACCGGTAGTGTCCGTTCTGTTCACTTGTAATTTTACGTCTCTCTGCTCCGAAAAGGATTTTAACATCATGCTTTCCGGCAAATAGATGAGAATAGTTTATCTGCGCCCGGAGGGTATAGGACTTATTATTCGAATTAAGCTCGCGAACCTGTCCCCCTACCGGGATATTATATTTGACAGACCCGTCATTATTTATCTGCGCAGCATTATTTATCATGCTTTTAACATTCCAGGAATCTTTTGTCCAGTAATCTTTGGAATAGCCCCATGTTCTTTCAGTCTGGTACCTTACCTCGGCATTCAAAGATTCCAGAATTTTAACCCTGGCGCCCAGATTGACATTCAAATACTGGCTCTTACTGCTTTTGCGTATTTTATCCAATTCGTTTACAGGATAATAAGCCTCGTCGAACAATCCTATGGATTTGAGACGTTCTATTTCGGCAGGATTTTTACCTTTTTCCCATCTTACGGGAGATCCTCCGGCATCTCTTAACATATAATAAGAAGCATCTCCTTTATCCATAAACGAAAATCCGCTCAGTCCGTCATTATAATCATACCCGGCATCGCTTCCTATAATACCCAGATCAACCTTAAGCCATTTGGTAAGATTAAAATTATTCTTGACATTAAATCCAAGCCTGTCCGAATATTTCCCTTTGTCATAAGGATTGCTACCCTGATAATTAAGAGAAAAAGAATACTTATAAAAATCCGAACCGCCGCTGAACGAAAGATTGTGCTGATGTTGCAGCCTTACGGAATTAACAAACTCTTTTTTTATCTGATCATATCTGTCAAGCCCTCTTAATGTATTAATACCTGCATTAAAATCGGACTCCGTTATCTCTCCGTCCCTACGGGCGAACAACAGACGGTAAACCTCGTTAATAGCATATCTGTTCTTCGGTTTGGTACTTGCCCCCACCCCTTTTTCAAACATGTACATCTGATAATCTATAAATTCGGAACTGGACATCAGATTGGAATAACCCCTGTCGGGCAAAGGGGTAACGCTTACAGACCCGTTATAATTAACGTTCAGCTTGCCTGTAGATCCGGTCTTGGTTGTAATAACTATAACGCCGTTAGTAGAACGGGCGCCGTATATAGAAGCCGCCGTAGCATCTTTAAGAACGGAAACATTAGTTATATCATTAGGATTAAGAATTTCTATATCGCCCTCGAAAGGAACTCCGTCCACGACATAAAGGGGACTTTTTTCTGCATAGATAGTAGATACGCCCCTGATAACCGGAGTTCCCTTATACATAGACATTCCTACGACCATACCCTCAAGCCTGTCCATAACATTGGTCTGGAGCTTTTTCCCTATTTTTTCGTTGGTAACTACAGCATAAGAACCGGCAGCCCTCTCTTTAGAAATGGTCTGGTAACCGGTAACGACAACATCTTCCAGAGATATGACATCCGGTTTCATCGTAATATTCAATACATCTTTTTTTCCAGCTACAGTTTCATAAGCGGTCATACCTATTGAAGAGAAAAGAAGAAGATCCCCTTCTTTCGCTTCAATAGAATATCTCCCGTCGAAATCCGATGCGCTAAAAGTACCTGTCGCTTTATTCTGAACAGTAACTCCCGGTAAAGGCGCCCCGGTGTCATCAATAATAACTCCTTTTAAAAGTTTTCTCCGGTAATCTTCCCTTTTCTGCTTTGAATCGGGAACTATCTCCGTAGGAGTGAGAATGATCTGCTTTCCCTCTATCTTAAAAGATATTCCCTTGCCGGTAAACAGCCTGTTAAGCACATTGTCGATAGATTCCCCTTCCGAAGAGTGGGAGAATGTGATTTTTTCGGAAATACCTTTAAGAGCATCCGAATACACGAATTTATATCCGGTCTGGGAAGTTATCTCTTTTAATACCGAAGAGAGCGGCTTTTCTTTAAAAGACAATTTAAGATTCTGGGCATAAACATTCAGAGAAGCCCCGAAAACAAAGAGCAGAAATATAAAAAATACTCTCCTCTTTCGTACATTTGAAATAGTCGTCATAAGTATGGTTTTACAATTCCAAATGTACACAAGATATTATATTTTTACCCTAAATTTTTAATTTATTATTTTTCCCTTTTTTTGAAATATACCTTATTATCAGAGACTTTAAAATCTATAAGAGCGCAATAGCGGAGCATTTCTGCAATCTGTACAATAGATTCCGATTCAAAATCAGCAGTTATTTTGTAATCCAGAATTACAGGATCTTCTACTACTATATCAACTCCGTGCCATCTGCGCAACATTTTAACCACATCCGCCATTCGCGTTCCATCAAAAATCATTTTTCCGTCTTTCCACGCATACTCTTTACGCGCAGTCTCCGCCCCTACTCTCGCTAATACCGGTTTCTTATCGTCTTTTAACACACACATCTGGTTAGGATACATCCTTGTGATTATCTTTTCCTTTTTCCCTCCGGTTCCTATAATATCAATAATCCCAGAATATAAAGTAGCGACCGCCTCATTATCATCCTCATAGCTTTTAAGATTAAAAGAGGTGCCAGTCACTTTTACGGTAAAATCTTTATTCGTACGGATCATCAGAGGAGCGGCAGAGTCTTTTTTCACATCAAAAAATGCTTCTCCGGCAAATTCAATCTCCCTTGTATTCCCCATAAACTTATCGGGATACACTATCCTGGATTCTGAATTAAGCCATACCTGCGAACTATCCGGAAGCACCACCCTGGCCTTTACCCCCTTCTCCGTATACACTTCATGCCTGTATTCTTTCGGTATATCGGCAAGCTGTATTCTTACAAAATTTTCTATATCCTCCATCTTTATGCTGCGCTCTTCCGAAAAGATTATGAACGAAAGAGCGATAACCGCGGCAGCAGCTACGGAGCCGCATATATACATTATAATTCCCCTGCGTTTATACTTAGCCTCAAATACTGAGCCGGTAAGATGCCTGATAGCGGCCAGTTCTTCTACGGAAGCTTTTGTCTGCGGCATGGTCTGAGCTACCCACAGATTTTTCAGATCCATGTAATACTTTTTGTTGTCGGGATGCTTCCCTATCCAATCCAGAACATTTTTTTCTTCATCCGGAGTTGCGTTACCGACTATATATTTTATAAGTAAATCTTTTTTCATATTATAATGTACTAAACTAAACAGCCAAAAACCATAAAAAAAGAGGCAAATAATCTTTAAGTTTTTTTCTCAACACACGCAGGGCGCTCATCATACGATACTCCACCAGCTTTACAGAAATACCTTTTTTATCGGCTATCTCCCTGTATTTTAATCCTTCGATCTTATTCAGCAGGAATATCTCTCTCGTTTTTAGAGGCATCTCTTCCAAAGAAAGTGCAAATAACTGCTCCACCTCACTGGAATAAAGGTCGGAAGCGGTAAGATCATTAAGGGTGGCGCTATTAAGAGAATCCTGTTCCGCTTTCCGGTTAAGGTTATCATATCTTCGTCTTACTTCTCTGTGTTTAAGCAGATTCATACATTTATTTTTAGTCAGGGTAATAAGGAACGGTACTATCTCTCTCTCCATATCAACTTTATCACGCGCCTCCCATAGAGATACGAAAACCTCCTGCGCCGTATCGGAAGCTATTTCGTCATCATATAAATAGTTATATGCAAAGTATTTTACTTTGTGGTAATGGAGAGTATATATCTCTTCAAATAAGCGTCTTTGTCTGGAGCTAAGCATAATGGAGCAAAAATAAAAATACGTGCCGGACTAAATGAGTCCCCTCACCATTATTATACCTATCACTATGGGAGCTATGAATTTTATTGAAAAATAGGTAAAATTAACGAACCATTCTTTCATAGTCAATGTCCCGCTGTTGGTAATCTCATCCGTAAAATTAGATTTGCCCAGTCTCCAGCCCACGAAAAGCACTATAAGCAATCCGCCCAAAGGCATAAGTATATTTGCCGACAGACTGTCGAACAGATCGAAGAAATTCAGTCCGAAAATCTTCACGTCCGCCAGATCGCCCTGCGACAAAGAACATAAAGTTCCCAGAACCAACAGGAATACAAAACATAAAATGACTGATGTAACCCTCTTTAATTTAAACTCTTCCGTCATATAGGCTACTATTACCTCAAGCAACGAGATTGAAGAAGTTATAGCTGCTATAAACAATATGAAAAAGAATAATATTGCGAGAAACTCCCCCAGCGGTATCTGGGCGAACACCCGCGGTAAAGTTACAAAAACCAACCCCGGCCCCTCTCCCGGAGATATTCCGAACGAAAACACCGCAGGCATTATAGCCAGCCCCGCAATAATGGCAAATGAAGTATCCGCCACCGAAGTCATTACGGAAGTCTTTACTATATTCTCGTCTTTTTTTACATAAGACCCGTAAGTTATGATACATCCGCATCCCAGGCTTAATGAGAAAAAGGCCTGTCCCAGCGCTTCAAAAATCGTAGTCGAAGTTACTTTGGAAAAATCCGGCTTAAACAGGAAAGCAAGCCCTTCCGCCGCATTAGGCAATGTAACGGATCTTATTGCAACAATTATAACCAGTATGAATAATACCGGCATCATTATCTTAGTATATTTCTCTATCCCTTTCTTTACGCCGGCCAATACTACAAGAGAGGTAAAAGCCATAAATATGGTAAGATATAATAAAGGTTCGTATGTAGACGAAACGCTGGTATGAAATATAGATTCAAGTTCGGCGCTATCGGTCGTATGGAAACTGAATGTAGCGGCCTTAATTATATAATCTATAGTCCACCCCCCTACAACACTGTAAAAGGCCAGGATAGATATGGAGCTTAATACGCCCAGTATCCCGACAAAACCCCATTTGCTATCCGGAGCAAGCTTTTTAAAGGCTCCCATCGCATTCGCCCCGCTCCTGCGCCCTATAAGGAATTCCGAATACATTACCGGAATACATAATAAAAATACAAAAACAAGATATATTATTATAAAAGCCGCCCCGCCGTTAGTACCTACCAAATAAGGGAATCTCCAAAGATTACCCAGGCCGACGGCCGAACCTGCCATTGCAACAAGTACCCCGAACCTGTTTCCGAAATTTTCTCTGCTCATAGAAGTTAAATATTTAGATATTAATTAAATCCTCTCATAAACCACGAACCTGAAATCCAGCCCGTTCTCCATATCCCTTATAATCTCTCCGTTTTTTATGATTCTCCATTCGTCTTCATTTACCTGCGGGAAAAAAGTATCCGCTCCTTCGGCTCCGGCATATATCCGGGTGATATACAATCTGTCCGCCTTTCCGAATGCCTGATTATATATCTCCCCTCCCCCGATAACGAAAAACTCATCTTCTCCTTTCGCCATTTCAAAAGCCTTTTCAAGGCTACCGGTAACCTCCAGACTCGTAGTCTGCGGATTTTTTATCTCTCCCGTCACATTTCCTGTGCGGGAAACGACAATATTCCTTCTGCCCGGCAACGGCCTCCCTATGGAATCATAAGTCTTACGCCCCATTATTACCGGATGTCCCGTGGTTACTGCCTTAAAATATTTCAAATCTTCCGGAATATGCCATAACAACTTATTCCCTTTTCCGATAGCATCATTCTCCGCCAGTGCGACTATTATTGATAACATATTGTATTTTATTCTTTCATTAGTACTGAGAACCTGTTTTGAATTTATTAATCTCATTCTTTATCAGTTCTTTTTTTCTCTTTTCATACTTTAAACAGGCCCCGCTATTGGCCGCAGTAAGCAGCTTAAAATAGCTGAAAAATATCCTTAAAATAATTCCGGGAACAAATCAAAACAGTTTCTTAATATTTTCTTACTCCCGCCGCTTTCTTCCTCTCTGCCGTAACTTACTGATCCTATACGGCAATCGGAGCCTTAATAGCCGGATAAGGATCATACCCGGCAAGTTCGAAATCTTCATATTTAAAACTGAAAATATCTTTCTGTTCCCCGTGAATAATCATTCGCGGAAGTATCCGGGGTTCTCTCCCCAACTGCGTATTTACCTGTCCGAAATGATTAAGATAAATATGTGCGTCTCCCAACGTATGCACAAAATCACCCGCACGGTAACCACATATCTTTGCGATCATCATTGTCAAAAGAGCATAAGAAGCAATATTAAAAGGAACCCCCAGAAAAACATCGGCGCTCCTTTGATATAACTGACAGGACAACCTTCCATCCGCAACATAAAACTGAAATAAAGAGTGACACGGGGGGAGCGCCATACCGTCTACCTCTCCGGCATTCCACGCCGAAATTATATGTCTCCTGGAATCCGGATTATTTTTAAGCTGCTCCATAAGAAAAGCCAGTTGATCTATCTCCTTCCCCTCAGCCGTTTTCCAGCGCCTCCACTGTGCCCCGTACACAGGCCCCAGTTCCCCGTTTTCATCCGCCCATTCATCCCATATAGTAACACCGTTATCATTAAGATATTTAATATTTGTATCGCCGTTTATAAACCATAACAGTTCGTAAATTACAGATTTCAGATGAACCTTCTTTGTAGTAAGCAGAGGGAATCCTGCATTAAGATCGAATCTCATCTGGTAACCGAAAATACTTTTCGTACCGGTTCCCGTCCTGTCGCCCTTGACAACCCCTTCATCCATAATTTTATTAAGAAGATCCAGATATTGTTTCATACGTTTAAAAAATTCCTTCTTTTATTAAAATCAAATGTAACGTGTAAAAGTAATAAAAATATATCAAAAGAATTCCTTACAATTAAAAAACAATCCCGAAAATTTTAAGCAATACCGGCAAATGATCGCTCACGCCGGAAAGATAGCGTGGGCCCGATAAAGTTTTCCTCAACTTTTCCCCCATATATATTTCATCATATTCCAGCAAATATCCGTGTCTGAAAATTTCCATACTCTCATATTTACAATAAATCCAGCGGGGAGTTTTAAAACGGCCGGAAGAATATCCCTTACTACAATCAGACACAACAGTTCCCGAAATATCCCTGATTTTCCGGTTCTCCCTTTTTCCAGAATTCTCTCTCCTATCCGCATAACCATTCTCCGTATTTCCGTTCTCCGCCCTATAAATATCCGGAGCCATGTTCTCCGACACCAGAAACTGGTCTATCATCTCCCATTTCCCCCTGTATTTATGTGTTCCCGCCAGCCTTTTCTCATAACTCCTGCGCCGCATACCGCATTTGCCCGCTTTTGTAAACCTTTCCGACATATTGAAAAATTTATCCAGATTCATCAAAGGAGGCGAATCCGGAGTATCGTTAAAATCTCCCGATAAAATAATGTTGGCTTTCCCGTTCTCTCCGAGAATGGAATCCGTTTTATCTTTCACTATATTAGAGGCCGCCATCCTGCGGGAAAGCGACGATTTTTTCCCGCCTAACTTCGAAGGCCAGTGATTTACAAAACAATGTATGGTATCGAGTTCTTTTACCGTTCCTTTGACATACAAAATAAACCGCGTAGGAAGAATCGAATCCCCGTATATCCGTATAGCCTCTTTCTCCCTCCCGGCTCTCCCAACCGATGCCTGTAATCTTTCTCCGCCGGACTTTTCCCTGCTTATCCTAACCGGAAAAAATTTTACTTTAATAACCCTGAACACTTCCGGATCATACAACATCGCAACATCCGTCCCCCTTATATCGGGAGAATCCTTATGAATAATCCTGTATCCTGCACGGGCAAGCGGCGTATGTTCAACCAGATGTTTAAGAACAAAGCGGTTTTCAACTTCACAAAGCCCGATTATAGCCGGAAAAACGCCGTACTCCTCTTTTACCAGCATTATGGTCTTAGCTATATCATCCCGCTTCTTCCCGAATTTCTTCCATGTCCAGAACCTCTCCCCTCCATGCGCGAAAGCATCGTCGCCGGTAACGGGATCATCAAACGGATCGAAAAAATTCTCCGTATTCCAGAACATCACAAGTAATAATAACAACTCTCTCATAAACAAAATATTTTTCCGCGATTTTAGATATTCCGGCAGATTTTTATATGACAAAAAGTAAAATTTACGCTTTTTTGCCTATTTTTGCACCCTAAAAATTTAAAAACTAAGGAAATGGCATTAAGATGCGGCATAGTAGGCCTGCCAAATGTAGGCAAATCGACTCTTTTTAATTGTATAAGCTCCGGGAAAGCGCAATCCGCAAACTTTCCCTTCTGCACTATCGAACCTAACATAGGTTCCACAATAGTTCCCGACGACAGGTTGCAGATTCTGGAAAAAATAGTGAAACCCAACAGGGTAGTTCCGGCAACAGTGGAAATAGTAGATATTGCCGGATTGGTAAAAGGAGCCAGCAAAGGCGAAGGTTTAGGCAACCAGTTCCTTGCCAACATCAGGGAGACCGATGCAATACTACATGTACTCAGATGTTTCGACGATTCCAATATCATACACGTAGACGGCAGTGTAAACCCCGTAAGGGATAAAGAGATTATCGATACCGAACTGCAGCTTAAAGACCTGGATACCGTAGAAAACAGGATAACCAAAGTACAGAAACAAGCTCAGACCGGAGGCGATAAAGCCGCTAAAAGATTATACGACATCCTTTGCCGTTATAAAGAAGCTCTTATACAGGGAAAATCCGCAAGAACGGTATTGTTCGACAACGCGGAAGATGAAAAACTGGCAAAAGAGCTTTTCCTCCTCACCGACAAACCTGTAATGTATGTATGCAATGTAGATGAAAACAGCGCCAAAGAGGGGAATAAATATGTGGAACAGGTGCGTGACGCCGTGAAAGAAGAAAATGCTCAAATACTCATAATAGCCGCCAAAATAGAATCGGAAATTGCAGAACTGGAGAACTATGAAGAAAGACAGATGTTCCTGGAAGAAATAGGACTGGAACAATCCGGCGTAGTAAGGCTTATCCGCGCCGCTTATGCCCTGTTGAACCTGGAAACCTACTTTACCGCCGGAGTACAGGAGGTAAGGGCCTGGACATACGGCAAAGGAGACAAGGCGCCCCGGGCCGCAGGTGCAATACACTCCGATTTCGAAAAAGGATTCATTCGTGCGGAAGTTATAAAATTCGACGATTTCGTAAAATACGGCTCGGAAGCTAACTGCCGTGCGGCAGGAAAAAT
Source organism: uncultured Muribaculaceae bacterium (assembly GCA_964449975.1). Classification (GTDB taxonomy): domain Bacteria; phylum Bacteroidota; class Bacteroidia; order Bacteroidales; family UBA932; genus Egerieousia. Next base: position 1,498 of record CAYVED010000073.1, on the reverse strand, counting down.
GGGCGTGGAAGGAAAAGAGTACATAGTACAGGACGGAGATATAATGCACTTTTTATTTAATGTATAATGATATAATATGCGGAAATACCGCATAAAGATTATATCAGTTTTTTTTCAGACATAGTCGTATAAAATCCTTACGATCAAGATATTCATTTCACAGGTATAAGAAATAAAAATAGAATAATAAAATAATATTATTCTATTTTTGTATCTGATGCTTTAAAGTTCCTGTCTGTTTTATCAGTAAATAACTATAAAAGATATTAACGCCTATGAAACAACTATTTTACTTAATCATTACCGTAATTTTAAGCTCCTGTATAGTATTATCCTGCGGGAAAGAGGAAATAATACAACAGGAGAATAAAAACCCGGAACGGGGAGCAGATAAACAAAGGATTATGCTGGCTCAAAAATGGTTTGCGCAGAACAGTACGGGAACAAAAAACGAAACTCTCTGGGCAGCTCAATGGGAAGACGCTTTTACACAGGAAAACGACATTATAGAAACGGTGGAAATTCCTCTGGCATTTTTATCGGAGAAGATAATAATCTCAGATGATTGCAGGGAGGAATTTGAAAATAAGGGACTATCCAAATATCTCCGGAACCAGACGAGGATGATTTATGAATATAATAACAGGAACGAGATTGAAAGAGGATTCTTTATGACGGTAGTACCTTCGAAAAAGTATCTGGAAAAAGTTAATTTCGATCTGGAAAATAACAGCTATTGTTACAGAGACAGCGATTTCGACGGAATGGTGGTTTACAGGGATCTGGATATGAATATCGTATGCGGATGGATATATCGGAACGGGAAAATAAAATCATATATATTGCCGGAAACCCGGGCGCCGGAAACAAAATCAACCGTTACATGCCAGACAGAATATACGGTTCATTATATAGAGTGGACATATAATAACAGCGACAGGGTAGATTATCAGATCCTGTATACAGAAGAGCATACCACATGCTGGACAAGCTATGATTCATTACATGATTATAACGATGGGATCCCGGGCGGGGGAGGCGGGGGCGGAGGAGGAGGCTATCCAGCAAACCCGTCTATTATAGATCCGGAGGAAATAAAGTATATGGATACTAAAAGCGAACAAATAATTAAACCTAAAATAGAGATAATTAATAAAGACTGCGCAGGAAATAAATTATTAAAAGGATTGGGAGAACTCAGCTTTAAGTATGATAATACATTATTTCCTTTATCGGTATATTCGCCTACACATAAAACAATTAAATGGAACGCCCATGATATGGATGAAGATAAACTAATACATGAGCTTATGCATGCATATCAGAAACAAAATTACAGATATGAGGCTATGAATATAAATATAGAGGTAGAAGCATTCCTGGCTCAATATGTATATTGTAACCGAAAAAGACTGGCAATGTGGGATGATGAAGATAAATTAACTTGTTTTGAGAATTATTTAAATAATCCTACCGATGATAATTATAATGCAATGGT
>CAYVED010000072.1:0-12328 GCA_964449975.1 uncultured Muribaculaceae bacterium | reverse complement strand
GCCGCATCCCTCTCCAGCAAATCCAGATATTCCCTGTAAACCGCATTATTTTTCGCCTGGAAATAAAATACTTCCATACACAATTCTTCGAATCTTTCCTGCGAATCTATTTTGAAAATTTCCTCTTTCAGAATATTTGTATCCATTTTAACTGCCTGGTAAAAACTCTTTTAACTAATATTCTCCTTCGTAAATATCAACCTTCCCGGCCTGTCTCATCAATTCGTCCAGAAAACGGCTGTCGGGATAAAGACGCGGAACCTTATTCTGGCCGCCGAGTTTGTCCCTTCCTTCCATCCATTTATAAAAAGTTCCTTCCCGCAACGGAATAACCCTTAACCTCTCCATAGTGGCATTACCCTTCCTTTTCGCCTCATAATCCGAATTCAACCCGGCAAGGGCATTATCCAGAACCTCTTCGAACTTTTCAATATCCGCCGGGGAAACGGAAAACTCAATCCCCCATTTATGATACCCTTTGGAAGCTCCTTTCCCTTCCGCCATCTCCATAAAATGCGGCGCCACGGTAAAATCCCTGACACTGCAACCGCATATCCCGCATGCGCGGACAAGGGCTTTCTCTGCATTTTCTATCATAAGTTCTTCCCCGAAAGCATTTATGAACAACTGGGTACGCCCCGTTATCTTTATCCTGTGAGGACAAAGCGACGTAAACTGTATACAGTCTCCTATAAGATACCGCCATAACCCGCCAGCCGTACTTATTACCACAGCGTAGTTCACGCCTGTCTTAACCCCCTCCAGAGAAGGTATTTCTTTTATCTCCCCGGACAGAACCCTGTCCAGAATATCCATAGGAATAAATTCATAAAACACCCCTATATTTACGGATAACAGCATGGAATTTATGTCAGGATCATCCTGAAACGCAAAATACCCCTCGGAAGCATTATAATTTTCCAGATAATGCATTCCGTAAGAGGGAATAATCTTTTTATATATCTCCCTGTAAGGTTCGAAACCTATTCCGCCGTGCATAAAAAGCTCCATATTCGGCCAGACTTCGCAAATGTTATTTTTCCCGGTATATTCGAGTATACGGTTAAGCAGAATAAGGTTCCAACTGGGAACTCCGGCAAAATTGGTTACATTCTGCCGGCTGCTTTCACGGCATATAAGTTCTACTTTCGTATTGAAATCTTCGACAAGGGCCGTTTTACGATTCGGCGTTCTTATAAACTCTACAAAAAAAGGCGAATTTTTCAGTAACACTGCAGACAAATCTCCCGACATGGCAAAAGATCTTTTTTTCAGAAACGCAGCAGATGTCCCGGTCTGCGACCCGGAAAGATTTCTCATTCCAGCCTCCGGATAAACCCCTCTATAAGAGTCGGAAGCGGCGGATATTTCAATCATATCCGGTTTTACGCTTCCCCCCAGAGTAAGTGCTTTTCCGCTGTAAATCCTGCTTTTGGGGTTTGAGTCTATATAACTCGCAAGCATTCTCTTAAACCCGCCGAAATGGTTTATATTAAGAGAATCGGGGGTTACCGGAATAAATTTGCTCTTATCCGAGCTGGTACCGCTGGATTTGGCGAACCATTTTACCTTTTGATTCCATAACACATAATCTTCTCCCCTTCTAAGACGCTCTATATATGGCGATATTGCATTATAATCCCGTATCGGGACAAGCCTTTGAAAATCTTCAACGCTCTTGATAGCTCTGAAATCATGCTCCCTTCCGAATAAACTGTCCGAACCGCACTTTATCAGCTTTCCGAACCATTCCGCCTGATAAGCGTAAGGGTTCTTTCTGCTTCTTTCTATCTCTTTGAGCAGAGGTGCGGAAAATCTTAAATATATCTTATTAATAAGCGACATTCCATTTTTCCAAAGCCCGGTGCAACTGCTTATCGTTCCTCAGTATGGATTCTACTCTTCCTTTCGTAAAATAATATTTCTGGGCTATTTCTTCTTCGAGCAGCGGCCGGAATTCGTCTTTTTTTACTTTAAGCATCTCCTCTTTGGATATGGAGAGTTTCTTTTCCAGAGCATCGAATTCCGCTTTGTTCATCTGATAAAGATTCTCGTTCTTTACAACCTTTATCATTTGATCCACAAGAGCCAAAGCACCGCTCCTGCTGTCGAAATTCCGTGAAGCGGCATACTTTACAAAATCCGCGTATTCCGCATCGGTGAGTTTGAATTCGGATGCAGGCGAAATCGTATTATGCCTGGAGTAATATTTAGTTGCATAATCCCCGAATATATCATTTACCACCAGCGAAACAGCAGGACGGCTGTAGTGCTCGCCTTTTATCTCGTTATCGGGAGTAATTCCCCCTCCGTCATATACAGAGCGTCCGAGCTTCGTTTTAAACTCTTTTTTCAGGGAATCCGGAACAAAACCCACGCTGCCGTCAGCGTTTCTGTTATTATAATCTATAGCCTGTACGCATCTCCCGCTGGGAGTATAATATTTAGAAGTGGTAAGTTTCAGTTTGCCGTTATAACCAGCCGGACGAAATGCCTGTACAAGGCCCTTCCCGTAGGTTCTGGTTCCCATTATCACGGCCCTGTCGAGATCCTGCAAAGCCCCGGCCACTATCTCGGACGAGGAGGCCGATCCGGAATTGACCATAATCATTAAAGGCATAAGAGTATCGACAGGTTCGTAGGAAGTAATATAAGAAAAGTTAGCCTCAGGCGCACGACCCTTGGCGGAAACCACTTCAGTTCCTTTAGGGAGGAAAAGAGATAGTATATTTACCGCCTCTTCCATAATCCCGCCGCCATTACCGCGCATATCCAGTACGAGCCTTTTCGCCCCGTCCTCTTTAAGTTCCAGCAAAGCCTTTTTAACATCTTTCGATCCGCCTTCGGTAAAACCGTCAAGTTTTATATACCCGGTGGTATCTTCAAGCATGCCGCTATAAGATACGTCGGGAATATGTACCCTGTCACGGGTTATCTTTATCTCAACTTCTTTACCCGTACGGGCTTTTTTTACAAGAAATTTAACATCTGTGCCGGGCTGTCCTTTCATCCTTGAACTGCATTCGTCCGCGCTCAAAGGCTTTACGTCAACTCCATCTATTTTAAGGATAATATCTCCGGGTTCAAGTCCGAACTTAACTGCCGGGGAGCCGGCATACGGCTGGGAAATAACTACTCCCAGAGAATCCACTTTTTTAATCAGAGAGCCTATTCCGCCGTACGTAGCGGTTCTCATAAGCTCGAACGTCTCGTTATCATCTTCTTCCGGCAGGTATTCCGTATAAGGATCAAGAGATGCCAGCATGGCACTGATTCCCACATTAACAAGTTTTTCCATATCAATGGTATCCACAAAACCTGCTTTAAGTTCCTTTAAAATATTATATTGTATCTCAAGGTTCTTGCCGGTCTTAAAATCTTCAGATTGTGCATTTGCCCGTACCGACACGGCAACGGCGGAAAACACCATAACGCCCGATAAAAAAAATTTGCCGAAAATATTCATCTTTTTTCTCAATTTTATAACAACTTACAAATGTAAACTTTTACTACCTTTGTTGCAACAATAAAATAGATTATGGAGATTATTTTTGCAACAGGCAACCAACATAAAGTAATTGAAGCAGCAAAGGCTCTGGGTGATAACTTTACACTAATTATGCCAGAAGAACTTGGCTTTTCCGGAGAAATACCGGAGACGGGGGATACCCTGGAGGCCAACGCGACGGAGAAATGCAGAATCCTGTGGGAAAAGTTCGGGAAGAGCTGCTTCGCCGACGATACGGGCCTGGAAGTAGATGCATTGAACGGTGCTCCGGGCGTATACACCGCCAGATATGCAGGCCCCGGAAAAGGAAATGACGCCAATATGGAAAAGCTATTGGAAGAACTCGGCAGGGCGGAAAACCCAGGAATTTCTTCTGGGAAAGAGATACCTCCTCCCCGTACGGCACGGTTCAGAACGGTAGTGGCTCTGATAAAGGAAGGAAAGTTGCATCTTTTTGAAGGAGTACTTGAAGGAAGCATAGCGAAAAAGAGAAGCGGAACGCAGGGATTCGGATATGATCCGGTATTCATACCGCAGGGATATGCAAAAACGCTCGCCGAAATATCTCTTGACGAGAAAAACGCCATTTCCCACAGGGGAAAGGCTATGCGCAGGCTCGCCGAATTTTTAAAGCAGGAAATTTACAAGTAATGAATATATGCTTAAAAAGAGCCAGATAATCGTATTGCATACTATAAAACACGGAGATTCCGGAATGGTGGTGCAATGTTATTCAAATATATCCGGCCGGCAATCATTATATTTCAGAGGTTCCGCAAAGAAAAACGGCAACTATTCCAATATTCACAGACTCAATATACTGGATATTGTAACTTACGGCAACGGTACAACTTCAATGCCCGTAATAAAAGAGATTACTTCCATATACAGCCTTTCAAATATAAGAACCGATATTTTTAAAAATACGATAGCCATATTTATAAGCGAATTACTGGTAAAGAGCGTAAGGGAAGCGGAACCCAATACCGCGCTGTTCCAATTTCTGAAAGCCTCCATAGGTGTATTGGAACATATAGAACAAGGCAAAGCGAATTTTCACATCCACTTTATGGTACACCTGAGCAAAATGCTGGGTTTTAAACCATTGGACAATTATTCGTCTGAAACTCCGCTTTTCTGCATACATAACGCATGTTTTACGGAGGCATATCTGATATTTAACGGACAGAGATGTATAATCGACCAGGAAAGAAGTAATACCCATTTCAAAAGTACCGAATCCGAATTGCTGCATAATATTTTAAATACATCTACTACCGATATAGGAACCATAAAATGTAACGGAGAAATACGCCTGGGCTTTGCAAAACAAATGATAGCGTACATTTCCCACCACATGGGAATAACTATGGAAATAAAATCCCTTGATGTATTGCACGAAGTATTTATTTAATGCGCCGCATTTTGGGGAAATACAACATAATCAGCATTATAGCTTTAAACCTTATATGCCATATATAACTCTTACAGAATTCCTCTATTGATTATCAGACAACTACCCAGAAATGCGAAGCATTTATTCAAATAAATAGACCTTATCGGAACGGCGCAGTTTCTTCTCTCTGCCTACCGCTATTGAGCAATATTCGCCTTTCACGGCCTTTTGAACCGGATTAAGTTCCACCCTTATCTCTTCAGGTTTAAGTTCGATAACTCCGGTAGAAGGTCCTATTATAAGCAAATTGCTCCCGACACATATCTCCCCCGTCTCAACCAATATCTCCACAACACCTATATTTGAAAAATAATTAGTCACCTTACCTACATAAGTTTTCTTCCTGGTAGCCTTATTCCCGTAAACATCGCTCCACTCTCCCATTCTGGCCCCCTGATAATACCCGTCCCAAAAACCCCTGTTAAAAACTTCTCCCACCTCTTCCTTTAAAGAAGCGACAAGTTCCGGAGTATAACTTCCTTCCAGAACCGCATCAGCGGCTTTTCTATAAGCACCGGTCACTTTTTTTACATACTCCGCACTTCTGGCACGTCCCTCTATCTTGAATACCGTAACTCCCGCATCAATCATTTTATCCACAAACTCAATGGTACACAAATCCTTGGGAGACATAATATATTTATTATCGATTTCAAGGGAATCTCCCGTCTCAAGATCGGTAACAAGATACCCTCTGCGGCAAAGCTGGTAACACGCCCCCCTGTTTGCCGAAGCATTATAATGATGCAGGCTAAGATAACATTTCCCCGACACCGCCATACAGAGTGCCCCGTGACAAAAGAACTCAATCTCCACATCCCTCCCGGAAGGCCCTTTTATCCCCTCTCTTACTATTCCTTCCCTGATCTCTTTAACCTGAACGAGAGAAAGCTCCCGCGAAAGCACGACAACATCGGCAAACTGCGCATAAAATTTCACCGCTTCAAAATTGGAAACATTAAGCTGAGTGGAGATATGCACCGGAATTCCTATCTGCCGGGCATAAACGATAACGGCCATATCCGAAGCTATAACAGCGGTAACACCCGCTTTCAGGGCAGAATCCAGAGCCTTCTTCATAGGTTCTATATCCCCGTTATATATTACGATATTCAAAGTAAGATATGATTTTACATTATATTCATTACATATCTCAACTATTTTGTCTATATCGGAATGACTGAAATTATTTGCCGAATGAGACCTCATATTAAGGTTCCCGACACCAAAATACACCGAATCCGCACCACCCTGGATTGCCGCCATGAGGCATTCGAAATTCCCGGCCGGAGCCATTATTTCTATCTGTCCTGACATATTGTCTGTTTCACATTATTTAAAACCTCTTCTATCTTTTTCACAACCATCTGCGGAGTTACTCCGTGCAGACAAGCATAATCCCCCCTGTAACACTCTTTGCTGCCGTAAACGGAACAGGGACGGCAAGGCAGATCAATCTGAACGGCATCCGAAAATTTCTGACCCCAGCCGTAAAAACCGGCGGCAGGATGGGTAGCTCCCCATACCGAAACAACGGGAGTACGCACGTAAGATGCAAAATGCATATTAGCGGAATCCATCGTTACCATTACGTCAAGCCCTTTTATAATATCGAGTTCCTCTTTAAGTTTATATTTTCCGGCTACAGACTCCGTATTGGAATATTTCTGCTCCCAGCCCATAAGTATTCTGGCTTCTTCGTGCCCTCCTCCGAAAAGCATTACCCTGTTGTCGGCATCTTTACTCAATTCAGCCACTACTTCCTCCATATATCCCAAAGGCCAGCTCTTACCTTTATGTTTTGCAAAAGGAGCTATTCCTATTTTTCTTATACATGTTCCGGTATTACTATTTATCCTATATTCCGCCGGCATATTTGCAAAACCGAGATCTTCAAGCCCCAGAGCCGTTAAAACTTTCTCATAATTGCGCATGCTGGTATCAAGAGGCGTAAGATCTTTACCGGATATACGAGTAAGCCTGCGTCTGGCACGCCTGTTTTTATATATAACTCTGCTACGCACCCCGTGCAGCATAAAATAAAACCTTATTATCTTGCTCCGAAGGACATTATGAATATCCGCCAGATCGGTAGGTTTTAATTTCAATAATCCTGCGGCAATCTTAATCATCCCCTTAAAGTCTCCCTCCTGTTTCAGATTAACAGATACGAAACGGAGATTTTTTATCCCTTTGAAAAACGGCTCCATCAACTTCTGGGAAACCATCGTAAATTTTATATCAGGATTCCGGAGGGCATACTCCCTTATAAGGGGAGCAGAAATAGCAACGTCTCCCAGTGCCGATAACCTTATTATGAGGATATGTCTCTTTTTACCACTGCTCATTATTAAAATTATACGATTATTTACTTTGCATAAAGCACAGGATTCAACGCAGGATCGTTATACATTTTCATCTGTTTGTAAACCTTCATGTATTTCCTGCCCGCCTCAATATCCGACAACAGTTGATCTATCGCAGACGAAAGATCCACCCTTTGGGAAAGAAGTATATCCAGTTTCTTCCTGCATTGCTCTGCATGAGAAGGATCGGCGTCTTTCCGGTTCACCTCAACCTGCATGTGATATATCTTAAGAGCCAATATAGAAAGCCTGTCTATGGCCCATGCCGGACTTTCGGTATTTATGTTTGCGCCGGAAAGCACCACAACATCTCTATATTTATCCAGCATATAACTGTCTATAAGTTCCACCAGATCCGTCCTGTCCTGATTGGATTTATCAATCCTCCTTTTTATCTGCAACGCCGTAACGGGATCAATCTGCGGGTCGCGTATAATATCTTCCAGATGCCACTGAACGGCATCTATCCAGTTTTTAAGGTATAAAAAATACTCTATGCTCTTTAGTTCGTAAGGATTTTTTATAGGGGTATCCACATTATCGGATAGATGATAATCAATTATGCATCTGTCAAAAATATCATTACTTAACTTACTGAATTCCATTCTAGTATACTTTTTACGTTTTATTATTTATTTCTTTTAAGCAGATTTCCGGCAAAATATACCAACTGCTCTTTTTGCGCTTCATTAAGCTCAAGTCCCTCTATTATAGAAACAGCACGGTTATTATATTTTATTATCTCCTGCTCCGCTTCCTGTTTTACTCCGAGCTTTATATATAAATCCTGCATTCCCTTTATTTTCTGCTCTCCGCTCCCGGCCGTTAAAGATAACAAATAATCCAGTTCTTCGCGTTCTTTAGATACCGCTCTCCTGAACGACTCCACAAGCAGCCAGGTTTTTTTATTATTAAGTATATCCCCGCCTATCTTTTTTCCGAACACATTGCTCTGTCCGAACGTATCCAGATAATCATCCTGTATCTGAAATGCGATCCCCAGCGCATATCCGAAATCATAAAGGGCCTGCGCCACATTTTTATCCGCCCCGGCTATAATAGCCCCCATTTTAGCAGAACATGCCAAAAGCACGGCGGTTTTAAGTCCTATCATAGAGATATAATCATCCATAGTTATAAACGGCAGACTCTCATAATTCATATCATATTGCTGCCCTTCGCAGACCTGAGCAGCCGTCCTGGAGAACAACGACAGAACTTCCGACAGTTTATCGGCCGGACTATCGGCAAGCAGTTCATACGCTTTTATGCTCATTACATCTCCGCTGAGAATCGCCACGTTGCTGTTCCATTTCTTATAAACGGTAAGCTGTCCCCTTCTAAGATCGGCCTTATCCATAATATCGTCATGTATAAGGGTAAAGCCGTGAAATATTTCAAGCGCCATAGCCGGATAGAGTATAGGTTTTTCTATCTTGTCGGAAAAAAGGTTGTATGTCATAAGACACATTCTGGGTCTTAACCTTTTACCCCCTATTGAGATCATATACTCGATAGGCTGGTACAGCTCTTCCGGTTTCATCCGGAAATTTATGGTAGCCAAACCTTTTTCAATTATCGTATCTAATTCTTTTAAGGTAAACATCAAATGTTTTTTTTAATTTATACACAAAGGTAATGGTTTTTATACAAATTCGTATCTTTACGCCCTCAAATAAATTTTTGTATATGAGTTATTCCGATACCGCAACCGTTGTAAAGCATACCGGCAGTCACTATATCCTGTCACAACTTCCCGACTGGGCCCCGTTCCCTGCCGTAATAAAAGGCAGAATGAGGCTGAAAGGAATAAATGCGACAAATCCGGTAGCCGTAGGGGATACTGTAGAATTCGAAAGAAGCGGAGATGATCTGGCAACCATAAAAAACATCCTGCCCAGAAAAAACCATATCATAAGGAAATCGACTAATCTATCGCGGCAATCGCATGTAATAGCAGCCAATCTCGATATGGTATTTCTCATAATAACACTCGATTTTCCCGATGTAAAGCAGCAGTTTATAGACCGTTTCCTTGTCACATGCGAAGCATATAATGTTCCTGTCTCGGTAATAATCAACAAGATCGATCTTTACAGCGAACCCCAGTCGGAGCGTATCGCCGAGTTTAAAGAGGTTTACGGCCCGATAGGATACCGGATAATAGAGACTTCCGCCATAACCGGAGAAGGCATAGAGACGATAAGAGATATATGCAAAGATAAAATAGTTTTGTTCTCCGGACAATCCGGCGTTGGAAAATCCTCTATAATAAAAGTTCTTGATCCCAGCCTGGATTTAAAAATCGAAGAAATATCCTCGTATCACCTCCAGGGGAAACACACGACTACATTTTACGAAATGCATCCATTGGTATCGGGCGGATTCGTTATAGACACTCCGGGAATCAGGGGATTCGGGCTGATAGACGTAAGCAAAGAGGAGCTTAGTACATATTTCCCCGAAATGTTAAAAGTTACCGATAATTGCAGGTTTATCCCATGCACCCATACCCACGAACCGGGATGCGCCGTAAAAGAGGGTGTGGAAAACGGAACCATTTCATACGGACGTTATGAATCTTATCTGGGAATGCTGGCCGAAGATACAAAATACAGATAATAATTATCCCGATGAACAGAAACGTCCTTAAACTTGCAGTACCCAGTATTTTTGCCAACATTACCGTACCCCTGGTAGGTATGGTAGACCTCGCGATTGCGGGAAGGCTGGGAGACGCTTCTCTTATCGGAGGAATAGCCATTGCAACGATGTTGTTCGACCTGCTTTACTGGAATATGGGTTTTTTAAGGGTCGGAACCGGAGGTATGGTAGCCCAGGCCTATGGAAGGAGGGACTTTAACGATGCCATGAGGATATTTACCCAGGGTATAGCTACTTCCCTTTCGATAACGGTTATTATATGGGCCGTTCAATATCTGTATATAGAGGCGGCTTTTATATTTATAAATTGCTCCCCGCAGGTGGAGACCCTTGCCAGGGAATATTTTTTTATAAGAATATGGGCGGCTCCGGCAACATTGTCGTTATATGTATTCAAAGGTTTTTTCATAGGAATGCAGAACGCGGTAAGTCCTATGATTGTGGATGTAACCGTAAATATAATGAATCTGGTCGCAAGCACATTCTTTGCACTGTACGCGGGAATGGGCTTCTCAGGCATCGCAATGGGAACGGTGTTAGCCCAATATACAGGACTTATTCTATCGGTAACCCTGCTGGTTATTTATTACAAAAAACTGTTCAGGTACATCAATATCAAAACAAGCGTAAAATTCAGATACATAAAGAATTTCTTTATAATAAACCTCGATCTGTTTATACGTTCCGTATGCTTCCTTTTCGTATATGCAGGATTTACCTCGCTTGCAGCCGAATTCGGGGACGTTCTGCTTGCCGTAAGCACTATAATGATGAAACTTATGCTGCTTTACTCTTACTTCATCGACGGATTCGCCTATGCCGGAGAAGCGCTTACCGGAAAATACGTAGGAGCAAAAGATATAATCTCCCTGAAAAAAGCAGTGAAGGTAATTTTCGTATGGTGTATAGGAATAGGACTGGCTTCTACTCTTATGTATTACATTGCCGGAGAACCTCTTTTCAGACTTATGACGGATAATGAAGAGGTGATAGGCGAAGCGGGAAGATTCCTGCCGTGGTTGCTGGTAATGCCGGTAATAAGCTGCATAGCTTTTACGTGGGACGGCATATTCATCGGCGCCACCGCATCAAAAGCAATACGCAACTCGATGATATTTGCCGTTATCGGATTCTTCGCAGCTTACTACGCTCTTACAGATTCCCTGAATATACAATCTTTATGGGTAGCGTTTATGGTACATCTGCTTATAAGAACCGTCTATCTTTCGGCGATAGCTAAAAAAGAGGTATTTGCAAAAGCCTGTAAATAAGACTATATAAGACAAAAAATATTAAGTTTCCGGTATCGTTTACCGGAGAATCGGCTGAATAAGCCTTCGGTACTAGATAAATGACCCCATACCCAGACAGTTTAAGGCTCCGTTATTCCTTTTTCTTTCTACCGGCAAACTTCTTTGCTTTTACCGCCGCAGTTTTCGCTTTTGATGCAACAGCCTCATAAAATGCAGGCCTTTCAGATTTATTCTCCTGTTCAGGCTGCTGAACAGGATTACCGGCATCCGGGATTTCTTTCCGTTTACGGGTTTTATATTTCGGCTTGATATTCCCGTCTTCTTCCCAGACAAGTGCAAAATCTATAAGTTTCTGCTCCAGGTTGGCCTTTGTAACTTTTATCTTTACCTTATCCCCTAAAGTAAATTTTTTACGGGTAGACTTTCCTGTGACACAATAATTCTTTTCATCATAGATAAAGAAATCCTCTTTTATCTCCCTGAGCATTACCATTCCCTCTACATGGGTAGGCTCTATTTCAACATAAATACCCCATTCCGTTATACCGGATATGGAACCGTCATAAATATTTCCCACCTTATCCTGCATAAACTCCGTAAGTTTATATTTTATGCTGCTCCTTTCGGCTTCGGCGGCAAGCTGTTCACGGTTGGAAGAGTGTTTACAAAGCTCTTCGTATTTAGCTTTATTCTCCGATTTACCCTTATCCAGATAATGAGCCAGAAGACGATGCACCATCATATCGGGATAACGTCTTATAGGCGAAGTAAAATGGGTATAATAATCGAATCCCAGCCCGTAATGCCCTACATTATCTGTAGAATAACGTGCACGTGCCATTGAGCGCAAGGCTATTATTTCTATGGCATTCCCCTGCGGCGTGTTCTGCACTTTGCCGAGCAGTTTATTAAGTTCCACGGCTATCTGGCGCCCGTTTTCCGTAGGCCCCATAGAGTATCCGAAATGTTTTATAAAATCTCTCAGATTCTGTATTTTATCGAAATCCGGTTCTTCATGGATACGGTAAACGAAAGTAGGTTCCTTAATTTTCATCTTTTTCGTCACAAAAGTAGCTACCTC
>CAYVED010000071.1:0-12364 GCA_964449975.1 uncultured Muribaculaceae bacterium | reverse complement strand
CTTAAATACGAAAATACGCTAAAGTAATTATGGAAATAAAAAAATCACCAAAAGCAAGCCTTGAAAATAAGAAATTGATGTTCAAGGAAATTGGACTGATAATCTCGTTGGGTATCGTATTTCTGGCTTTCGAATGGAGTACATCCGAAAAGTCAATAAGTACTATGCAAGCGGAGAATCAAGTTGTTATTGAGGAAGAACAAATTCCTATCACCCAGGAAACTCCCCCACCTCCGCCGGAAGTAATGAAAGAACCGGTAATATCGGACGTAATTGATATTGTGGATGATGATGTCAAAGTTGATGATAATCTGCTTCTGACTACCGAGGATGATAAAAACCTTGGTGTTGAAATTAAAGAGTACGTAGTTCAGGCTCAGGAAGAAGAAATTGTTGAAGAAGAGGCGATTCCGTTTGCTGTCGTAGAGGACAAGCCTAAATTCAGAGGCGGAGATCAGAATGATTTCACAAAATGGGTGTTCGACAAGATCGTTTATCCTGAAATTGCAAAGGAAAATGGAGTACAAGGCCGTGTGACCTTGCAGTTTACAGTTAATACCGATGGAAGCGTAAGCGACGTTAAAGTACTCAGGGGTATTGATTCCTCTTTGGATAAAGAGGCAGTCAGGGTTGTTTCCAGTTCTCCTAAATGGACTCCGGGAAAACAAAGGGGTAAACCGGTAAAAGTAAGATTTACTTTCCCTGTGATATTCCAATTACGGTAAGTTTAACAGACTAGTTTTATAGAATAAGTAAGCCGTTTAAAATATAAGTTTAGACGGCTTATGTTTTTTAAAAACGCCGGTAAATCCCGTTTTTTAACAGATAAGGTAAAATCTTATCCACCGGCAGTTGTTCAACTACCCTGCCTTTAAATCCTTTCATGGTACGAGCCATAAATAATGAGTTCCACAAAGCCTCCGAGGTAGCCTCTATAGTTGCAAGAAACAGAGAGCTCATATCATCATTTTTAAGCAGTTCCGGGGAATAATAACGTTCTGATTCATCTATTAAATTCCCTGGACAGACCGACATGGCTATAACATAATCGCCGCTTCCGTTAGATGCTATTCCGCCCGTTTTTGCCAGCCCCATCATAGCCCTCTTTGCCATTCTTTCAAGATTCCTGGCATCTACCGGAGCATCGGTTATAACAATCATCATACAGGAACCGTCCGCATCCTGCATGACATTCTTTTTAAATGAATACTTTCCAAGAATCTCTCCTGCCGGAAGACCGGCAATTTCAAGTACGCCGCCGTAATTACTCTGAACTATGACTCCCACCGTATATCCTCCCAGACTTTCCGGCAATACCCTTGAAGAGGTTCCTATACCTCCTTTAAATCCGAAACAAATAGTTCCTGTTCCAGCTCCTACGTTTCCCTGCTCCACCGGTCCGTCTCCTGCGTTTTCAATGGCCTGCAATACTATATCGGGAGTAATGTAACGCGCCCTTATATTATTAAGACCTCCGTCATTGGTCTCCCCTACTACGGCATTTACGGATGTAATTCCACCGTTACCAGACCGGGAAAGAGTGTACGATATAAGGGCGTCTATTCCTGCCGCCACATTAAGCGTGTTGGTGAGAATAACCGGTGTCTCTATATTACCCAACTCTTTAACCTGGGTATATCCCGCCAACTTCCCGAAGCCGTTACCAACATAAACAGCGGCGGGTACTTTTTTCCTGAAAATATTTCCCCGGTGAGGTATGACGGCCGTGACTCCCGTCCTTATATCATCCCCTACTATACACGTAACATGCCCTACGGCGACACCCGGAACATCTGTTATCGCATTATATTTTCCCGTTTTGAAAATTCCCGTAACGACCCCATGTTCTCTAAGGGTTTTCTGGGAATATAAATATGACGGAAGAAAAGCGGTTAAAATAAATGAAAATAAAAAAACGAAAAGATAACGTCGGTTCATAGTTTAATTTTTTTTGAGGATTAAGAAATAGCCTTAAAATAATTTCGGTAACAAACCAAAACTGTTTTTTTAGAAAGTTAATCTCCGGTTAATAAAGTAAAATTTAAAGTTAGAATTCTTATATATTTGTTAGTACAAATATAGTTTATACTTTTGTAGTCTGAAAATTAAAGGGGTATTTTAGTATGAACTATGCTGAGAGAGCGGTATTTGTGAGTGTAATCACTCATAATGACACAGAAGAACAGGTAAATGAGTATCTCGACGAGCTTCAGTTTCTAGCTGAAACGGCAGGCGTTAAAGGAGAGAAAAGGTTTATCCAGAGAGTTGATAAACCAAATTCCAAAACTTATATAGGGAGTGGAAAAGTTGAAGAAATAAAAGCATATATCGTTGAAAATGAAATATCTCTTATTATATTCGATGATGAACTGACCCCTTCCCAATTAAGGAATCTGGAGAGAGAGTTTGAATGCAGGATACTTGACAGGACAAACCTCATACTGGATATCTTTGCACAAAGAGCGAAAACCGCCTATGCCAAGACACAGGTGGAATTGGCGCAGTATCAATATTTACTACCCAGGCTGACAAGAATGTGGACACACCTGGAAAGGCAGCGTGGAGGTATAGGCATGAGAGGGCCTGGAGAGAGCCAGATAGAGACGGACAGACGTATTATACTGGATAAAATAAGCCGTCTTAAAGAACAGCTCCGGAAAATAGACAGACAAATGGCCTCGCAAAGGGGAAACAGAGGAAATTTAGTTAGGATCTCGCTCGTAGGGTACACAAATGTGGGAAAAAGTACTTTGATGAACTTACTGGCAAAAAGCGAGGTTTTTGCAGAGAATAAACTTTTTGCAACCCTCGATACCACAGTAAGGAAAATAGTTATAGAGAATGTTCCGTTCCTGTTGAGCGATACGGTAGGGTTTATCCGTAAACTTCCGCACCAGTTGGTGGAATCTTTTAAAAGCACCCTTGACGAAGTAAGAGAATCCGATATACTTATGCATGTTGTAGATATTTCGCATCCGAATTTTGAAGAACAAATAAGGGTGGTAAAACAGACGTTACAGGAAATAGGTGCGGGAGATAAACCTACCTTTATGATTTTCAATAAAATAGACGCATACAAATATATAGAGCAGGATGAGTTCGATCTGGGGCCAAAAAAAAGGGAGAACTATTCTCTCGAGGAGCTTAAAAATTCATGGATGTACAAAGAAAATACCCCTGCAATATTTATTTCTGCCAGGGAGAAACTGCATATAGATAAACTGCGTAACGATTTGTATAAAATGGTTGCGGAAATACACGCGGGAAGGTATCCTTTCGATAATTTTCTGTGGTAAATATTTTATCTGATAAAATTTCCGATTATCTCAGCCGTCTTTTCAGGAGCCTCTATAAAAGAGTTATGCCCCGTACAGGGAATAATAAAAGATGATGCTTTCGGGCATTTTAAGGCTATTTCACGGGCTTTCTCAACAGGAATGAACTTATCCTTATCTCCGAAAATCAACAGCAAATTATCGAGAGCAGAAAGGAAATCCGAACTATCGGGACGCTGCATGATTCCCCTTATACAGGCGGTTATACCGACAGGGTCATGGGTTTCCGTAATTTCTATGGTCTCTTCTATTTTATCATCCATCCTGCGCAGATTCTCAGATGCATACATTTTAGGAATACTGAAAGAGGCTATAGTATGAAGTTTGGCATTATTTATCAACTCTATTTCTCTTTCGCGGTCTTTCCTCTTTTCGGCAGAATCCGGAAAAGGAACCGAATTAAGCATTATGAGGCCCTCGAAAAGAGAAGGAAATTGTTTCATACAGGAGAGGGCTACATAGCCCCCCATTGAGTGTCCCGCTACATATACGGGAGTATCGGCTTTACATATATTCAATACATCTGCGGCAACGGCGGCACTGAATTCCATTGTATTTATATCTTTATTGGAACCGCTCAGTCCATGCCCCGGCAGATCTATGGAAATAATCCTGTACTGGTTCTGCAACAGTTCCGTAAACTCCGAAAAGATATAAAGAGTTTCCAGGTAACCATGTAATAATAAAATAGTTTTGTCACCTTTTTTCGTATCGAGAATATGTACGGGTACACCGTTGGAAATCGCAAAAAACTCCATCTTTTTTCTTACAAAAATAATAAATTAGAAGAAAAGTACAAGCCGGAAAACCAACTATTACGGTTAAGGCCGGCACGTATTTGTAATACCGCAGGCATATCTATATAAACAGAAAGGTATTCCCTCAGGGAAAACCTCTCTGTCTCTATAAAATACCTTAAAAATTAATCTTTTAATTTAGCGCACAAGAATTCACGGTTAAGGCGTGCAATGTGAGCTACAGAGATCTTTTTAGGGCACTCCATTTCACAT
The DNA here is from genome assembly GCA_964449975.1 of uncultured Muribaculaceae bacterium. Classification (GTDB taxonomy): domain Bacteria; phylum Bacteroidota; class Bacteroidia; order Bacteroidales; family UBA932; genus Egerieousia. The sequence continues at coordinate 8,019 of CAYVED010000071.1, read as the reverse complement.
GCGCGGGTATTGGTACAAGCTCCAAAACCCAACTCGTCCATCTTGGCAACCATGTTTTTAGCCCTTCTTGAGGCCTCTATTCTACCTTGAGGAAGCAGAGCCAGGGAACTAACCCTTGCCGAAACAAACAACATGGCCGAACCGTTCTTACAGGTTGCCACACATGCTCCGCAACCAACACAAGATGCCGCATCCATACTTTCGTCCGCATCTTTTTTAGGAATAGGAATAGTATTGCCGTCAGGGATTCCGCCGGTATTTACCGAAATAAATCCGCCTGCCTGAAGAATCTGCTCGAATGCCTTTCTGTTCACTACAAGATCTTTTATAACCGGAAAACCGGCACTTCTCCAAGGTTCTATGGTTATAGTATCCCCGTTTTTAAATTTACGCATATGCAACTGACACGTTGTAATATCATTATCGGGGCCGTGCGCCCGTCCGTTAATATACAGCGAACATGCTCCGCATATACCCTCCCTGCAATCATGGTCGAAACTTACAGGGCCGCTACTTTTACAGCCTTTATTTACTGCAACAGGATCTATGTTTTCTCTTATTAATTGTTCATTAAGGATGTCCATCATCTCTAAGAATGAACTATCGGGAGAGATATTCTTAACTTGATAAGTTTCGAAATGCCCTTTTTCCTTTGCGTTTTTTTGACGCCAAACTTTTAATGTCAAATCCATATCTAATTCTTTTCTTAGTCTTTATAGTTTCTGGTGGCTACCTTAACAAATTCGTATTTCAACGGCTCCTTATGCAGAACGGGATCTTTGTCTTCTCCTTCATATTCCCATACCGATACATACATGTAATTCTCATCGTCACGTTTGGTTTCGCCGTCTTCTGTCTGCATCTCCTCGCGGAAATGGCCTCCGCAGGATTCCCGCCTGTTCAAAGCATCGCGTGCCATAAGTTCGCCTGTCTCCAGGAAATCGGCAAGCCTCAGAGCTTTTTCCAACTCCTGGTTGAACTCTCCGTTCCCTCCTGCAACATATACGTTGCTCCAGAACTCTTTTTTAAGTTTCTTAATCTCTTCAATAGCTTTTTTCAGGCCGGCCTCGTTCCTTGCCATACCTACATAGTCCCACATTATAAGACCCAGTTCCCTGTGAAGGGAATCCACCGATTTTTTACCTTTTATAGATAATAATTTGTCAATCTTGTCCGTAACAGCTTTTTCAGCTTCGTCGAATGCCGGATGTTTAATATCGGTCTTAGGCTCCTGGATTTTATGAGAGAGATAATCGCCTATAGTATAAGGAAGTATGAAATATCCATCGGCCAGTCCCTGCATAAGCGCAGATGCTCCCAGACGATTTCCTCCGTGATCGCTGAAATTGGCCTCTCCTATTGCATACAGGCCCGGAACAGTTGTCTGGAGATTATAATCCACCCAAAGACCGCCCATTGTATAGTGAATTGCAGGATAGATCATCATAGGCTCTTCATAAGGGTTAACATCGGTAATTTTCTCATACATCTGGAAAAGGTTTCCGTAACGATCTTCAATAACCGGTTTCCCCAATCTGTTTATAGCCGTAGAAAAATCAAGAAATACGGCAAGTCCCGTTTCATTTACTCCGAACCCCGCATCGCATCTCTCTTTAGCCGCTCTCGACGCAACGTCGCGCGGCACTAGATTACCGAAAGCCGGATACCTTCTTTCGAGATAATAATCCCTGTCTTCTTCGGGAATCTGTGATGCCTTTATCTGTTTTCTACGAAGTTTTTCTACATCCTCTTTTTTCTTAGGAACCCATATCCTTCCGTCGTTCCTCAAAGACTCGCTCATAAGAGTAAGTTTTGATTGTTGTGTTCCGTGAACAGGAATACATGTAGGGTGTATCTGTGCAAAACTGGGATTTCCGAAGAAAGCCCCTTTTTTATAACACTGCCATGCGGAAGATCCGTTACTGTTCATTGCATTTGTAGAAAGGAAGAATACGTTACCGTAACCTCCGGTAGCAACAACAACCGCATGCGCGCCGAACCTTTCTATCTTACCTGTTTCCAGATCCCTTGCAAGTATGCCTTTAGCCTCTCCGTTTACAAGTACAAGATCGAGCATTTCATGTCTAGGATATGATTTAACCGATCCTTTCGAAATTTCTTTATTCAGTGCGGCATAAGCGCCCAGAAGAAGCTGCTGTCCGGTTTGTCCCCTCGCATAGAAAGTTCTGCTTACCTGCGCACCTCCGAATGAACGGTTGTCAAGAAGTCCGCCGTAATCCCTCGCAAAAGGAACGCCTTGTGCAACACATTGGTCAATAATATGATTACTGACTTCAGCCAAACGATAAACGTTCGCTTCTCTTGCCCTGTAATCCCCGCCTTTTATAGTGTCATAAAACAAACGATAAACTGAATCATTATCATTTGGATAATTTTTTGCTGCATTAATACCACCTTGGGCAGCTATGGAGTGTGCACGCCTGGGTGAATCACTAATACAGAATACTTTTACATTATATCCTAGCTCGCCTAATGAAGCAGCAGCAGACGCACCGCCTAAGCCCGTGCCGACTACTATTATTTCTAATTTGCGCTTATTAGCCGGACTAACTACGCGAATTTGAGCTTTATGCTTTGTCCATTTTTCAGACAAAGACCCCTCAGGAATTTGTGATATTAATTTTTCGGCCATTTTTTATTTTTTAAGAGAAAAATTTCCACAATTTTAGTTACTTTTTGTCAAATAACCAATTATTCCACAATAATTATTAATATTACTATTTATTATCCGTATTTTTAGTACCTTTACTAGGCCTGTGATAAAATTTTTTTGAAAAAAATGAAATTAAAAAATTTTTAAATGTATGAAACGGATTATCTTTTTAATAGCCGCCGTAATCATAATGGTTCCGGTGCAATCTTACTCCCAGGATAAAAAGGAGAAGAAATCGAGATCTGAAATAAGGAGCGAAAGAAAAGCCCTCATGGAAGCTGAAGTTGAAAAATGTATCGCCGACGGAAATATAAAAATAATAATATCGAGAATATTTCCTACCGAATCGTCGTCTTTGCAAAAGGTTCCGGTAAATATCAACAGAAATACATCGGACGGGTATTATCTCGAACTTAAAGAAGATATATTTTCATGTTATCTCCCTTATATCGGGACATCCAGAAGCGCCCCAATAGGAGGACAGAACCTTTCATTGGAAGCGAAATCCCAAAAAGTAGATATAACAAAAGAATATGAACAAAAATCAGATAGTTATATATACCGGTTTTCTTATAAAAACGATAATATGAACGATATATGGAAATGCACGATACAGTTATTTAAAAACGGAGATTCTAACATAAGAATGGACGGAGTTTCGCGCGATCCTATTTCATATAGGGGAGAATTACAGATTCCGGAGGAAGATAATAAAAATTAACACATTAAAACCTATTAAACATGACACCTAAAAAAACTATCGCCGTTGCGGCAATATTTATGTTACCATTTATTTTGACTGCGCAGAATAACGCAGAAATAAATCTTATTCCCAAACCGCAGGAATTGATTATAAAAGAGGGTAAATTTACAATCAACCCTAACACCGTTATAGTATCCTCCGACAAATTTACCGGAGAGTATTTGAAAGAGAAAATAAACCGGGCCTCAAAATATAACCTGAATACGGTTACAGGAAATGATAATCCCGATAATTCTATTATCCTTTCGGTATCGGGAATCTATAACCTTCCGAAAGAGGGATACGAATTAGCAGTAACTCCCGACAGGGTATTTGTAAAGGCGTCCGATAAAGCCGGAGCATTTTATGCCGTACAGACAATATTACAACTTTTGCCTGCTACAGTTTACGGAAATGCCACAGGGTTTGAAAAATGGGAAATTCCTGCGGTTGAGATAAAAGATTATCCGAGATTCACGTATAGGGGGATGATGCTTGACGTATCCCGTACATTCTTTGATAAAGACATTATATATAAATATCTGGACTGGCTTTCATATCATAAGATAAACACATTCCACTGGCATCTTTCGGACGACAACGGCTGGAGGCTGGAAATAAAAAAATATCCTCTCCTTACCGAAAAAGGAGCATGGAGAGGCCCCGATGAAGTAATTCCGGCAGCTTACGGTTCCGGAAACAAGAGATATGGAGGATTTTATACCCAGGAAGATGTAAAAGCCATTATAAAATATGCCACAGACAGAAATATAGAGATTATCCCTGAATTCGATATGCCCGGCCACAGCAAAGCCGTGATAGGAACGTACCCTCATGTGGGATGCGATACCAAAAAAGAATACGTAAGTGTCAACGGAGAGGTTAAAAACGTATGGTGTATCGGAAATGAATCCAACTACAAAATGCTGGATAACATTATAAAAGAAGTCGCACACCTTTTCCCTTCTAAAATAATACATATAGGAGGAGATGAAGTAAATCTGGATAACTGGAAAGAATGCCCGAATTGTCAGGCCCTTATGAAAGAAAAGGGTATGGTTAAAGAGATCGAACTGCTCAACTATTTTGTAAGACAAATGGAAAAAATAGTTAATAAATACGGTAAGAACATGGCAGGATGGGATGAAATACTGGATGGCGGAGAACTTAAAAAAAATACAAGGGTTTATGCATGGAGAAGTCTGAAAAAAGGCATGGAATCGGTAAAAAAAGGACAGCCTACCGTTATGCAGATATCAGGGTTTTCTTATTATGATATGAAACAAAGCCCGCTCGAAAGGGGTCATAACTGGGCCGGTATAATTACTTTGGAAAAAGCATATTCGTTAGACCCCGTAGGTGATTTAAAAATTACTCCAGATCAGGAAAAATTAATATTGGGAGCACAGGGCGGATTATGGGCGGAACTGCTTAACAGACCGGCCAGATTTATGGAATACCAGAATTACCCCAGGACATGCGCGATGGCGGAAATAGGGTGGACCAACCAGAATCTCAGAAATTTCGAAGATTTCAATTACAGATTGACCAAAACTCATTACGAAAGATTATTCAATATGGGAATAGCTTTCAGGCTTCCTTACCCAGACGTAATATATAAAAACAATACGTTGAAAATTACTCCTCCTTATGACTGGGCTATTATAAGGTACACAACGGACGGCAGCGAACCTACTTCTGTTTCAAATATATATAAAGGAGACATAGTAACTTTCGAACCGCATAAATTCAGATTCGCAACATTTTATAAAGATATTCTGAAAAGTATCTCCGTTCCTGCAAAAAATATAGAACCGGCAAAATATAGAACTCCGGAAACGGAGATAGAAAGTTCTTTCGGAGAACATGAACGCTTCCCTGCGAAGAACATTACGGATTATAATTTCAAAAAATACTGGAGAACCGACAGAACCGGAAAAGCGGGGGATTATGTAATATACAAATTCAAGGAACCGGTGGAATGCAAGAATATTCTTGTGGAAACGGGAATACCTGACATAGATCTTTACGGAGTTACCGACGGTTATCTCGAATACAGTTATGACGGTGAAAACTGGATAAAAGGGGAAGATATTATAGAAAATAGAGCAAGTATAATTCCCGATAAAAAAGTAAAAGCAGTAAAAATAATTCTTACGGACAGCACGGACGGGCTAAGCGTAGCATTCCGGGACATAAGAATACTCTGATAACCTTCCCCCTGTCTAAATCATTGAAGTACACCCCAAGAGTTTTATATAACTTTTGGGGTGCATTATATACAGAAAAAACTATATCCGGCTGTTTTTTAAATTACTCTTTTATGCTTTTCTCTATAAAATCATAAACTTTCTTTAATTTTCCGGAATCGAATCCTCCGGTACGGAATTCCTCTATTACAGGATAACTGATCCCAAATATATGGCTCTCAATCTCATTCGCCCTTTGCATATATCCGTTTCCTTTATCATTATATAACAGGTTAAAATTAAAATACTTTGCACCGTTGCCTCTTGTAACAGGGAAAACATTATGCTTTTGCTTAATACTCCAGTCGCACATAAGAGCATTCTCCGAATTTTCGGATTTAATCATAAATGAAGGCTGATTTTCACCGGCAGCAACAAACATAGGTACTGCAACTCCGGCGGGAGGATAACCAATAAGACTCCACATTACTATATCATAAGGATTTTCACCTTTCTTAACCCCCTGTATTACAACGGATGCAGTTGAAGATCTACGTGGAATAAAATCCTGTTCCACAAACCATCCGCTTCCTCTGCGGAGAAGATCATTGTCTTTTACCAGGTCTATGTCCAGTAAAGAATTGTAAAAACTCCTGGATAAGTTCTTAAATATCCATTCCGGAGTAAATTCCCCGGCTTTCCCGGCATATTCATTCATTATTTTACATGCCGTAGTATATCTTACATATCCCATACCTTCATTATAACGTCCTGTATATGAAAAATTAGTATATACTAGAAATCCCTGCGGAGCTATCTTCGGATCATTTACATCAATTTTTGTCCAACTATCATTATTTACCTCGTAATAAGCTGCCCCGCCTTCGGCATCTATAACACCGAAATTAGCCTCAACCCCTATCGGACGTTTATATTTATCCAGAAATTTTTCAAAATCGGAAAGATTACGGCATACTGCAAGCGCTTTGAACATAAATTCTCCCTCCCTGTCCATAAGTTTGGAATCAACATTATCATCTTTAAGATTATACGATGCAGTATTCATTATAGAAAAACCGGCATTGTTAGTCCCCGTCCAGGCATGTTTAAGATTTCCCGGAGAATTCACCAGAGCCAGAAAATTATATTTCTCCCCCTTAAAATATTCCATACGGTTATTTTCCTCGCCGGTATCCCTGTGTTTCCACATAAGAGGACGCCCGTCGGGAGTAATTTTGCCGGTAATAATAGCGGAAGTACACGCAACAATATCCTCACATATAAACAAGGATATAAAAAACATAAAAGTAAAAAATTTTCTCATGGTTGAAAGTATCTAAAATAAAGTTTCTCCGGTATCATATTTGGAAATCCCCAAATGTTTATAAGCAAATTCGGTAACTTCCCTTCCCCTGGGAGTTCTGTGTATAAATCCTTCTTTTATAAGGAAAGGTTCGTAGACTTCTTCGAGCGTACCGGAATCTTCTCCTACGGCAGTTGCTATCGTACTGATCCCCACCGGGCCTCCCTTGAATTTATTTATAATAGTAGTAAGTATTTTATTATCCATAAGATCAAGTCCCCGCTTATCTATATTCAAAGCATCCAGGGCATATTTCGTAATAGACAAATCTATTCTGCCGCTTCCCTCTACCTGGGCAAAATCTCTTACACGCCTTAGAAGCGCATTAGCTATACGCGGAGTTCCCCTGCTCCTGCAGGATATTTCACATGCAGCCTCCCTGTCTATACCGATATTCAATATCCCCGAACTTCTTTCTATTATTTTTTGCAATATAACGGAATCATAATACTCCAGATGACATTGTATACCGAAACGCGCTCTTAAAGGAGAAGTAAGCAAACCGCTTCTCGTAGTAGCTCCGACAAGAGTAAAAGGATTCAGCGATATTTGTACCGAACGGGCGCCAGGTCCTTTATCTATCATTATATCTATACGATAGTCCTCCATGGCAGAATAAAGATACTCTTCAACTACCGGTGAAAGACGGTGTATCTCGTCTATAAACAATACATCTCCCTCGTCGAGACTTGTAAGAAGCCCGGCCAGGTCGCCAGGTTTATCCAGAATAGGTCCGGATGTTACTTTCATAGAAACACCAAGTTCATTCGATATTATATTCGCCAAGGTAGTCTTACCCAATCCCGGAGGACCGTGAAGCAGTACATGATCCAGAGATTCCCCTCTCTTTTTGGCAGCTTTTACAAAAACCTTGAGATTTTTTAAAATTTTCTCCTGTCCGGAAAATTCATCGAACTCACGCGGTCTTATTACGCCTTCTATATCGGTTTCCTGTTCCTGAACCGCTTTTCTGGGATCGAAACCATCACTAATTTTATTCATAACACAAATATATATCTTTTTATATACTTTTATTATTGATTTATATTAT
>CAYVED010000070.1:0-12423 GCA_964449975.1 uncultured Muribaculaceae bacterium | reverse complement strand
ATTACATCTGTGATATTTTTTCTGTATTCTTTAATTCTATTCGTACCTCATGTCCAATTTAGACCTGAGAAAGTAATAATTATTGATGCATATAAATATTCATTGCCATTATTGCCTCATACGGTATCCAGCTGGTTTCAGACAATGGTAGACAGGGTATTTCTTAATACCTTTCTGGGGCCGGAGAAAACCGGATTATATAGTGTCGGCTATCAGTTTGGCAGTGTAGTAGGGATTGTGGCAAGTAGTGTAAACCAAGCATTTTCACCCTGGTTTATGGAACGGGTACAGCGGAACAGAGCCGATCTGTCGGAAGTATATAGTTTTGCAAAATTTGCAGTTATAGGCTATTGCTGCCTGGCATGCGTAATTACTCTTTTTTCTCCTGAAGCCATACGGCTAATGACATCCGCTACCTATCATACGGCATGGACCCCCGTGGTTTTTATTAGCTATGGGCAGGTATTTCTGGGACTCTATTTCTTTTTAAGTATGCCTTTGTGGCTGAAACATACAAAGTATGTTTTTATTGTCACATCCATTTCCGCGCTGACCAGTGTAGCTTTAAATTATTTACTTATTCCCGACTGGGGAATGATGGGGGCTGCCGTTGCTTCATATGTCTCTTTATTTGTGAGTTCTGCTTGTGGCTTGTATTTTTCTTTAAAAGTGGAGTCTGATATTATTTTTCCTTGGTATAAAATGTACCGGAATATTTTTTTATTTTTTTTATTATCACTATCTGTTTTTGGGATTGAATTTTATTTTGAATCCGGAATTATTAAGGTATTGATAAAGATTCTCATTGCAACCGGTATATTGATGATTTTGGGCATTCATTACAGGAAGCGGTTTTCACATATCCGGTATATGCTCCGGAATAGACGTTAGCTATTTTTGACAAAAAAGTAAGTTATAATGAAGGTAGCGGTATTTATGTATGTTGATAATCACCTCGGAGGCGCTGAGAGGAGATTTATCCGGATATTTTCACATTTGTCAAATGACGAACTGCAACCAGAGATACTGATTCAGGAGAGTAAAGCGAAAAAAGCGAAAGATTTAATTTCGCCTTTTGTAACGGAACGGGCTTCTGTAAAAATATTTTCGGGTATGTGTCCATTGATTTTATATGTAATAAGATCTGAAATCAAATGGATTGCCGGGTTTACTCCGGGAGGACGTTTTATACTCCTCTCGCTGGTAGCCTTGATATGTAATATAAAACGTTTATTTCTTTGTGTTGAGACCTCTAATTCCGATTTGCGTTTTGGAAAAAGTTTCTCGCAAAGGTTATGTAAACTGAAATTTTTCTCATGTATGAGGCTGGCGTCTGTGATTGATTGTTTATACCCGTCATCCTTTCAACGATTACAACAGCGGTTTCCTTCTAAGCGCATTAAAATTACTGCAAATTCTTTTACTGATCTGGAAACATTTATGCCCTCCGGAAACAAGCATAATGTTATTGTGTTTGCCTCCACTTTGATTCCTGTTAAAAACGCGGATTTGTTTGTAGGGGCTGTATCTATTATTCAAAAAAAGATCCGGGAACTGGGGTATAGATGTATTATTTGCGGGGATGGCCCGTTATTGCAACACCTGCAGGAGGCGATAGCCGACCGGAATTGTTGTGATATTATTGAGCTTGCAGGACGTGTAAAAATGGAAACTATTTTACCGGATTCTAAAATATTTTGCTCTCTGCAGTCTATTAATAATTATCCCTCTCAGTCTCTGATAGAAGCAATAGCATGCGGGTGTTATTGTGTGGCAACGAATTGCGGGGATACTTCTTTATTGGTGAGGCCGGAGTTCGGAGCCTTAGTGGAATTTGATCCGCAGTCTATCGCTGACGCCATGTTGCAGGCAATGCAATTGAAAAAGGAAGATTGGGGGATTGTGAAAAGAGAGGCCAGGATTTATGCAGAAAAGCATTGCCGGATAGAAACGTCTGTAAATTATTATACGGGAATATTTTCAAGTTAAAGGAATGATCCGTGAAAAATGTAAAGATTGCACAGTGAACACTGTAATATGGATAGGTTTAATAGAGAATGGAACCCTCATCTGTAAAGGGATAGCCAGATTAAATAGGTAAAATGTATGGAAAAGAGTTATAAGATTTGTTCCCATTGTATAATGGATAATCGTTCGGATAATACAATTGTATTTGATGCGAACGGGCAATGTAATTATTGTAAAAGAGCGTATTACTGGAAAGATAAATTATATTTTCCTAACCGGGAGGGAGAATTGAAGCTGGAGCAGACTTTACTTAATATAAAAAAAGACGGTAAGGGGAAAAAATATGATTGTATTATGGGAATTTCCGGCGGACTGGATTCCTCATATCTGGCTTATTTAGCGACTCAGTGGAATCTGAGGATTCTGGCCGTTCATATAGATGACGGATATAATGAACCGGTTACAGTGGAAAACATAAAAAAGATATGTAGAGCCGGAAATATCGAGCTGCTTACGATCAAGCCTGACGAAGAGCAATTTAATGCATTAACAAGGGCATATATAGTAGCGGGGGTTCCGAATCTGGCTGCTCCCCAGGATAGCGTATTATTTGCTTATATTTATAAAATGGCTTTTAAGTACGGTATTAAATATTTTTTATCGGGAAGTAATTTTGCACTTGAAAATACAATTCAGCAAGGAAATTCCTGGTCGGCATTTGACAGTGTAAATATCAGAGATATAAACAGGCGTTTCGGAGCCGCTTCTATTAAGAAATTACCTTTGCTGTCTACCTGGAAAATGTTGTTTTATAGACGTATTTTTGGAATTAAAAATGTTCAGCTGCTAAACTATATTGATTATAACAGAAGCAGAGCAATACAGGAGTTAAAAGAGTTTTGCGGCTATGAATATTACGGGAACAAGCATTTGGAAAATACGCTTACTAAGTTTATCCAGTTATATTATTTTACCCGGAAGTTTCATGTGGATAAAAGACGTTCACATTTCTCCAGTATGATTATCTCTGGCCAAATGACAAGGGAAGAGGCATTAAAAGAGATGGAGAAACCGTTATACGATAGTGAGAAAATGGACCGTGAAATTGATGCGATTTTGGGAAAATTAAAGATGTCCCGGACAGAATTTGACTATTATATGTCATTACCTCCGGTACAGCATGATGCCTATAAAGTATCGTTGCTAAATAAAGCGATACGATTAATAAGCGCTTACAGAGTGAAACAAAGAAATAAAGAATGAAACTCCGCTCGCGTTTCATAATCAATGATTCGGCTGTATCTGCATTTTTATTAGGCTTTCTGTTTTTCTTATATCTTCAGATTAATTTCTGGAGATGTTTCGGTCTGTTTGAAACTTTGCAATTAGATATAATACGGGCCGTTGTTGCGATAATATGTTTTGTCGCAGCATTTAAAAAGGGGTTTGAAATTCATCTTCCACATAGGTTTATTGATTATTTGGTAATTGTTGTCGGTTTTGGAATTCTGATGCAGTTAATTCATGGTTACGGGATTATTGGTGTAACTATATCTGCATTTGTCTCCATATTGCTGGCATTTGTTTTTGTCGAAAAAAAAATCAATCTGTTTTGGTTATATGCTCATATTTTAATACTTACCCTGGTGATGGGGTATAAATTTTATATGGGGGAGGATCCTAATTTAATGTTCGTAGGTACGAGTAGAAATACGATTTCTGTTTTGTTTATGATTGCTGCGACTGTTATTAATGTAGAAGAGTTGGAACAAAAAAAGAAAATAACTTTTTGGCCCGGAATATTGTTCTTCATTTTTTCCATTGCTGCTGCAGGCCGGGGGGGAGTTATATGTGCTGTATTGTATTTATCGGTAGCTTCTTTTTATAAATTCCGTTTATTGGACAGGAAGAAAAAACGGTATGTGATTTCTATATCCATCGCATCATTGTGCATTATCTGTTTTCTGTATTCTCAACAGATTATTGAATATGTTGAGAATCTGGAGGTATTTATGCGTTTGAGCGGGGCGGAAAGTTCTGGAGATGCCAGATCTTTAATGAATATGGCCTATCTGGACAATATGAATTTTCTGAATTTCTTTTATGGATATGATTATTCTTCTAATTTGCTTTTTATTGCAAAAGGACATTTAAATCCTCATAATTCATTTATTTCACTTCATCATTTCTATGGCTTTGGGGGACTGATTTTTTTAGGCATGCTGGGGGTTGCCATGTTAAAATTATGGAAAAAACAGATGGGTATTTATGTCTGGTTCTTAATTATAATTCTTATGCGTGCATCTGCCGAACAAATTATGTTTCCGGGGGAATATGATTTCTTGGTACTGGTATTTTTGTTTTTGTCCGGGATAACAGGAGCAGGGAGCGCAGGGATGCGGCAAAGACAAATAAATGCTTAGTGAAAATGCCAAAAATATATCTTTTTACAAATACTTATCCGTTTGGTAACCAGGCTGAGACGTTTTTAGCGGATGAACTTCTCGTTGCAGATAAAATGGGCCTGGATATAGTGTTGATACCTTTACATAAAAAGAAAAATTGCAGACCGGTTCCGCCCCGCTTTGTTGTAGACCGGAGGCTTTGTGCATCATCCGTACGATTCAAACTGATTGCTTTTTTAAGATTATTGATAAGTGAATGGTTGTGGAAACTGCCTTTTGCAAGTGACCGGCCCCGCTCAATAAATGAATATTATCAGGGCGTTAAATATTTATTCGGGGCTTCCCTGGTTGAATCCTATGTCTCGGCAAATAAGGATTTCTTTGACCGAGATGGAATATTTTATAGTTATTGGTTTAATCATACTCCTCTTGGGTTATACCGTGCCAAATGCAAACATAATCAACTGAAAGATATTCCGATTTATACGAGAGCTCATGGGTTTGATGTTTATGAACGCAGAGTCGGTATTTATATTCCCTATCGTGAACGGACTTTAACCGGATTGAAATCCGTATTCGTTGTGTCGCAAATGGGATGTGATTTTTTAAGAGAGCGTTATCCGGGGTATAGGGACAGAATAGCGGTTTCAAGATTAGGGGTTATACCGGTGGAGAAAAATGGCAAAAGTACTTTTTTGCCTGAAAATAAAATATCATTTGTCAGTTGTTCGAGTGTAATCCCTTTAAAAAGGGTTCATTTGATTTTTGAAACTATCAATAAGTATAGTAAGAACCATTCTGATATACAGGTCTGTTGGACGCATATGGGAAGTGGAGCCGATTTCGAAAGCTTAAAGAATTACATACACACAGACAAAAGTAAAAATCTGGAAATTATTATGTATGGAGAGATAAATAATACAAAAGTGAAAGAGATATACAGATCCACGCAGTTTGATATTTTTGTTAATCTTAGTATTTCCGAAGGTGTACCGGTGTCGGTAATGGAAGCAATTAGCACCCGGATACCTGTCATTGCTACCAATGTCGGAGGTATGCGTGAGATTGTAACAAAGGAGACCGGGTTTTTACTTCCCGTGAACTTCATGCAGGCTGAATTTGACAGCAGGGTTCATGAGATTTTATTGCATATGGATGATTATAGAAAGGAAACATACGGTTTTTTTCAGAAAAATTTTAATGCCGATATTAATTATTCTTATTTCTATCAACATCAGTTAATTTAAAAGTATTCCCGGACTGAATTAAAAAACAGGATCTGAATAAACAGAGATCGGGAAAGAGATAAATTACATGAATATTCTTTTAATCAATCATTATGCCGGTAATCAGGAATTAGGCATGGAGTTCCGTCCTTATTATATGGCGAAGGAGTGGGTAAGATCAGGACATAAAGTGCTAATTATAGGGGCTACTTATTCTCATCTCAGAAAAACACAACCCGGAAAAGGGAAACAGAATGTTGATGGGGTGGATTATTACTGGGTGAAGACCAATCGGTATAAAGGGAACGGAATGGGACGGATATATTCGATGTTCTTATTCGTCACTAAATTAATGTTTTCTTTAAGGACGGTATATAAATCGTTTGATCCTGATGTGGTGGTAGCTTCTTCAACCTATCCTTTGGATATATATCCTGCAAAGAAAATAGCCGGAAAATATCATGCGAAATTGGTTTATGAGGTGCATGATCTTTGGCCCTTATCGCCGATGGAAGTAGGGGGATATTCTAGACGGCATCCGTTCATTCAGGTAATGCAATGGGCGGAAAATTATGCTTATAAAAGAGCGGACAGGGTAGTATCTATGTTACCTGCTGCAGAGTTGCATATGTTGGAGCACGGACTTGACAGAGGCAAGTTTATTTATATTCCAAACGGGTTTGACGAAGCGGAATGGACCGGGGATAGCAAGGATATGCCCTGTCAGTATAAGGAAGTGCTTCGGCAGTTGCGGCTGTGCGGTAAGAAAATTCTGGGCTATGCAGGCGGTCATGCTAAATCCAATGCGTTGGATTTCCTCATTGAAGCGATGCAGATGATACATAATGAGAATATTGTTTGCGTGTTGGTGGGGAAAGGCCATGAGAAAGAACGGCTGATGTGCAAAGTGGCGGAAGAGGGGATTCAAAATGTCTTATTTCTGGATCCTGTACACAAAAATGAGATACCGGCTTTACTTCGATGCATGGATGTATTATACATCGGATGGGAAAATAATCCTTTATACAGATTCGGTATATCGCCTAATAAATTGATTGATTATATGTTGTCCGGGAAACCGATTCTTCATTCTGTAAATGCCGCGAATGACTGGGTGAGCGAATATGATTGCGGAGTATCCGTACCCGCCGAATCTCCCGCAGACATCGCCGAGGGTATAGAATATATATTTTCCCTGGACAATTCTGTTTTACGGGCGAAAGGGGAGAACGGCGAACGATTTGCCAGGCAAAATTTAAGTTATACGATCCTGGCCAATAAGTTTATAAATGCCGTCTCTGCCGGAGCTCATTCCGGGATAGATTGTAATGATTAAATTTTTCTTTGATCGGACAGGCGCTTTAATCGGCCTGATCCTGGGTTTGCCGCTTTTTTGCATTATTGCAGTATGGATCCGTATTAAGATGCCGGACGGTCCGTTTTTATTTTGTCAGAAACGGGTCGGCAAAGGAGGACGCTTATTTACGATGTATAAATTCAGAACCATGACGACCGGACATAACGGTTCTTCCGTATCCGTAGCGGGGGAGAGTAGAATTACACCTTTAGGGGCTTTTCTTAGGAAATATAAACTGGATGAATTACCTGAGCTATGGAATGTTTTGATAGGGGATATGAGTTTTGTAGGGCCGCGTCCCGATGTTCCCGGGTATGCCGACAAACTTGAGGGTGAAGACAGAGATATATTAAAATTACGCCCCGGGATAACGGGCCCTGCCTCCATAAAATATGCAAATGAAGAAGAATTATTGGCAAAAGTAGATGACCCTGTCCGGTATAATAATGAAGTTATTTTTCCGGAGAAAGTAAAAATCAATCTGGAATATTATAAACATCATTCGATGAAAGGTGATCTGATACTTATCTGGCAGACTATTTTTAGAAAATATTAATATTAAGTTATGAAACCTAGAATTTGGCTCTCGCTGGCCCATATGGGAGGAAGGGAGCAGGAGTTTATTAAGGAGGCTTTCGATACGAACTGGGTAGTTCCCCTGGGGCCTAATGTAGATGCTTTTGAAAAATCATTGGAGGAATATCTTACTTCGCTTTCCGGTGAAAGTGCGGAGCAGCGGAATACTGGGCTGCAAAATACAGAAAGAGATATACATCCTGCTGTCGTAGCGCTGAGTGCCGGTACAGCAGCGCTGCACCTGGGACTTATTCTGCTCGGAGTGAAAGAGGGAGATGAGGTGATTTGTCAGAGTTTTACCTTTTCCGCCTCTGCCAATCCTATTGCTTATCAGGGAGCCACGCCTGTGTTCATAGACAGTGAACCGCAGACATGGAATATGGACCCTGTACTGCTGGAGGAGGCTGTTAAGGATAGATTGCGAAAAACGGGTCGGTTGCCCAAAGCCATTATCCCGGTACATTTATATGGCATGCCTGCACAGATGGATAAGATATGCGAAATTGCCGGAAGATATGGTATTCCTGTACTGGAGGATGCGGCCGAAGCGCTTGGCTCTGCTTACCGGGGAATGGCCTGCGGTCTCTTTGGAGAATTAGCATGCTTATCTTTTAACGGAAATAAGATGATTACTACATCGGGCGGCGGCGCATTGGTTTGCAGTACGGAAGAACAGGCGAAGCAGGCTAAATTCTATGCTACCCAGGCGAGGGATAACGCTCCCCACTACCAGCATTCTCATATAGGATACAATTACCGGATGAGTAATATATGCGCCGGAATAGGACGGGGACAGATGTTCGTCCTGGACGAGCATGTGGCGCGCAGAAGAGCGATTCATGCCTTATATACCCGTTTGCTGAAAAATATACCGGGAATTACTGTGTTGCAGAACCCCGGTGACCGGTTTAATTCCAATTTCTGGCTAACCTGTATTACGGTTGATCCTTTGAAAGCCGGGTGTACCCGGGAAGATATACGGCTGGGGCTGGATGAAGAGAATATAGAAAGCCGGCCTTTGTGGAAGCCGATGCATTTACAGCCTGTTTTTTCCAATGCCCCTTTTTACGGTAACGGAACCAGCGAGCATTTATTTGATACGGGGCTTTGTCTGCCCTCCGGGCCTGCTTTAACGGAGGTGGATATAGAACGGGTGGCAGAGGTGATAAAACAAAAATGCTCTATAAAACAGCGATAGCCGGAGCGCATCCGGTATTTTTCAAATGTAGTTAAGAGGGGTATTCCTGATGCTATATCCCGGATATTTGCAGCCGTTCCCAAACAATGGGGCGGCTGTTTTGTTTGTAAATAGTAATCTAAAAACCAAAATAAAATTATGTACAGGAAATTTTTTTACGTGATTATGCTATGCAGTATCGTTATGCCGGGCCTGTTGGCGGCGGAGAATAGAGGCGATGCTTTTTCGGAGAATACGGCAGAGGCTGCCGGAAACAAAAAGGACTCTTCCTGGGTTACATCCACTACGCTGGGTTTGAAATTGACACAGGTAAGTTTTACCAACTGGGCTACCGGAGGGGATAATGCGCTGGCGTTTGAGGCGTCCGCTATTTACCAGGCCGATTATAAAAAGAATAAGCACATCTGGCAGAACCGGATAGAGCTGGCGTACGGTCTGAACAAAAGCGGTTCGGACGGATTGAAAAAGACCAATGATAAAATCTATCTGAATTCGAATTACGGGTACGAAATTACCAAAAATCTATACCTGAGCGCCCTGCTGAATTTTCAGACCCAGTTTTCAAACGGCTATGATTATGCGGTAAGTAACTCGGTCCCTATCTCAAAATTCATGGCTCCGGGTTATCTCACCATCGGGCCGGGAATTACCTGGATACCCAAACCCTATTTCAAGCTTATTTTTTCCCCTGCAACCTGGAGAGGCACGTTCGTACTGAACGACTCGCTTTCCAATGCCGGATCATTCGGCGTGGATCCGGGTAAAAAGGTGTTGAATGAGTTTGGCGCGAATCTGAAACTGGAAGTTAAATATGAGTTCCTGAAAAATATGACGGTCTATTCCCGGGTGGATTTCTATTCCGATTATCTGAGAAAACCCCTGAATATAGATGTTAACTGGGAAGTACAGTTGAATATGCAGATTAACAAATGGTTTTCCGCTACCTTTACCACGAACCTGATCTATGACGACGATATTAAGATCACCCAGCCGGACGGATCCAAGGGGCCGAGGGTGCAGTTTAAAGAGTTGCTGGCGGTAGGTTTTCAATATACTTTCTGATGCGCAGGAGCCGGCGGAATGAAAAGGTTTTTTTATCTGTTGAATCCAGGTAATTAAATCTTTCCGGCGCGCGCGCTGTTCCGTAAATTTTATTAACTTTGCTCCTTTATTAAGCATGAGAGAATATGAGTAATTTTGCAATAATCGGAATAGCAGGGTATATTGCCCCCAGGCATTTAAAAGCAATAAAAGATACCGGCAACGAACTGGTTGCCGCCTATGATAAATTCGACAGCGTCGGGAGAATGGACAGCTTTTTCCCGGACGCTTCTTTTTTTACGGAGCAGGAGCTGTTCGACAGGCATTGTTCCAGATTGAAAGGTACTGAAAAGGAGATAAATATGCTTTCCGTTTGTACGCCCAATTACCTGCACGATGCGCATATCCGGTACGGTCTGCGGCTCGGTGCGGATGTGATCTGTGAAAAGCCGGTAGTGCTGAACCCCTGGAACATAGACGCGCTGATGCAGGTGGAGCGGGAGACCGGGCGTAAAGCCTATAATATTTTGCAATTAAGGCTGCATGACGCCATTATAAACCTGAAAAAGAAGATAGAGAACGGTCCCAAAGATAAAGTATATGATGTGGATCTGACCTACATAACTTCCCGGGGAAACTGGTATTATACCAGCTGGAAAGGGGATGTGCATAAAAGCGGAGGAGTGGCTACCAACATAGGGGTGCATTTCTACGATATGCTGCAATGGATATTCGGGGCGGTAAAGCAGAACATTGTGCATGTAATGTCGCATGACCGTGTGGCCGGATACCTGGAACTGGAGAAAGCCAGGGTACGGTATTTCCTGAGCATTAATGCCGAGAATCTGCCGGCCAATGCCGTACAGGGGGAGAAGAGAACCTATCGCACCATTATGATAGACGGGGATGAATTTGAGTTTAGCGAAGGTTTTACGGAACTGCATACAAAGAGTTATCAGAAAATCCTGGCCGGGGAAGGTTTCCGGATTTCCGAAGCAAAAAACTGTATTCAGATCGTACATGATATAAGGCACTCTACCCCTGTCGGGTTAAAAGGCGATTATCATCCGCTGGCTAAACTGCCGCTGGCCAGACATCCGTTCGGCTGGTAATGTATAGCATCATAACAGATTAAATACAATGAAAAAGATAGAAATGGTAGACCTGAAAGGTCAGTATTTGAATATAAAAGAGGAAATAGATTCGGAGATCCGTAAAGTTTTGGACAGCACTGCTTTTATTAACGGTCCTAAGGTGAGTGAATTTGCCCGGAACCTGGAAAAATACACCGGAGCCGGATATGTAATTCCCTGTGCGAACGGTACGGATGCGTTACAGATCGCTTTAATGGCGCTGGAATTGAAACCGGGGGATGAAGTAATATTGCCGGCATTTACCTATGTCGCTACCGCGGAGGTAATAGGGTTGCTGGGACTGACCCCGGTAATGGTGGATGTGGATTATCATACGTTTAACATGACCGCAGCGCATCTGAAAGCGGCGCTTACGTCCCGGACGAAAGCGATTGTGCCGGTGCATCTGTTCGGACAATCCTGTGACATGTCTCCGATACTGGAGTTTGCAAAAGAGCATGGCCTGTATGTAGTGGAGGATAATGCGCAGGCCATAGGAGCGGTATATACGTTTCCCGACGGAAAAAAAGCGCAGACCGGTACGATGGGGAACATCGGATGTACCTCGTTCTTCCCGTCGAAGAATCTGGGATGCTACGGGGACGGAGGCGCCATGATGACCCAAGATAACGTATTGGCGGAAAAACTGAAAATGATTGCCAATCACGGGCAGAAAATAAAATACCATCATTCGGTAATAGGCTGTAATTCCCGGCTGGACACCCTCCAGGCGGCGGTGCTGGATGTGAAATTAAAACATCTTGATGCGTATTCCCGGGCCAGATACAGGGCGGCGCAATATTATACGGAGGGATTAAAAGAGGTAACGGGCATTGTAACCCCGCAGGAGGCGCCCAATAGCACCCATGTATATCACCAATATACTCTGAAAGTGAAGGATGGAAAGAGGGATGCCCTGAAAAAATACCTGGAAGAGGCCGGTATTCCCGCAATGATCTATTATCCTTTACCGTTACAGGAACAGCAGGCATTTCAACACATCTCCCGGGCCGGCACGCCGCTGGATATTTCCAAAGAGCTGGCGGCTTCGGTGCTCTCTTTGCCGATACATACGGAGATGGATACCGGAACGCAGGATTATATCATTTCTAAAGTGAAAGAATTCTGTCATGTATGATCGATTGGTGGATAAACGTGCGAAACTGGCTTTGGTAGGTTTAGGTTATGTAGGCCTGCCTATCGCGCTTGAATTTGCCGGCAAATTACCGGTTATCGGATTCGATATAAACGAAGATCGTCTTTCGATGATGCGCCGGGGGATAGACCCCTGTAAAGAGTTGGATGGTAGTGCATTTACCGGGAAAGAGATTGTATTCACCTCCTCATTGGAGATCTTGCAAGAGGCCTCTTTTTATATTGTGGCTGTTCCCACTCCGATAGACGATTCGAATCAGCCGGATCTGAAGCCCTTGCTCAGCGCCACGCGGAGTGTGGGGAAGGTGCTGAAAAAAGGGGATTATGTAGTCTATGAATCTACGGTTTATCCGGGCTGTACGGA
>CAYVED010000069.1:0-12476 GCA_964449975.1 uncultured Muribaculaceae bacterium | reverse complement strand
GGAACAATACATTAAAAAACATGTAAAGGTATATGCCGACTCTTTCGATTCTCAGAGTGTCGGAAGAGAATTGGTGAAATATTAAATCACTATTGTTATACGTTGAGACTATCTCAATGGTGCTTAAGTAGATATAAAATTATATAACCTATAATTTTATTACGGATCAGATAATCAATAACAATTATATTATTATTTGATTAACTATGCAAAACCATTCCTTTTGTTTATTCTTACGAGATTAATATAGTCAGTTTAAGTTTGCTTCTCCTTAAAAAATATATTATTCCACCCCTACATTAACAATAACCGTCGTAAATACATTCCCCCGGCGGATATAAGTTCTGTAAGTACCGTATGGTCCGCTAACGTTGTTAGGATACTTATTGAGGGTTATAGTTAATTTTCCATTACCAGCCGAGACATCAAATGCTTCGGTTTCACCGCTCCCGTGATGTTTCTCAAAAAAACATTCGGCATCCTGAGGTAATGCAATTTCTACCTTATCTCCGGCGTTGTAAAGAACTCCGAGCCTGAAATCGGCCTCAGGCAAACCTTTAGTATCAGGATACGCCAGAACGTATTTTACCACAGCACCGGAAGGAATACTGTTCTCCATCTTTGCGATCGGAGATACAACATAAACATGATAGTACCCTGCTCCTATTTGAACAGCTCGGTTTCCCGATGGAAAATCATATACCGTACGCTTGCTAAAAACCTGATAAATATGTCCGGGGGTTACTGCAACTTCCTGCGTAAGATTACCTGTCTGGGGTTCAATCTTCACTCCTATTCCGGAAGCATTGCCGGCATCGGAAAGCAAACTTGAATATGTACGGAAATTATTGGATTTATTTATATATACGTCCGATATTCCCAGAACTGTTTTGCCATTGTCCTCGTTAAGCATATTAAGAGTAACGGTATCAGGAGGATCGTTCGGTATATCATTATTTTTGCCGCAACTCGTAATAAAAAGGAAAGTTAACGACATGAATAGAATGCCTGATAAATTTAATTTTCTTTTCGGATTCATAATTTTATGTTTAATTTATTCTTTACATAGTATCAAATCGACCGCAAATGTAGTAAAATTTTCAGATTTTTATTCGTCTGTCAAATCATATTCTCTGTCACCCTTAAATAAAACTTTGCTTTCTCCGCTTATAACAGAAATCCAACAAGGCATTTTCCGGAAGATTCTTTATATAGCGGGAAGTTATACCTGTCCAAGTTATATACGCGATGAAATACTCCGGGCAGATGCCCCGTCCTACCATCTGCGCAGCAAACAGAATAAAGGGGGCAGAAGAAATTTTATTATAAAACTATTGTCGAAAATAAGTTTGTCCTACACGGTTATTTTTGTTAGTTTTGCATACAGATAAAAATAAAATATTATGACTAAACATTTTTTGTTTTTCTGTACATTTATACTTCTGAATATTTCAGGATTATTCGCACAGTCTACCATTGAGGAGCATCTATCCGAATTTGACTTTGCAGTGAGAGAGTTAGAACAAAATTACTCAGGTTATCCCAGTTTAAATGATACGCTGGCTTATAAAAAACTAAAATCCGATTTGAGAGAAAGTATCCGTAAAGGAGAAGCAGAGGGATACATAGCTGCTGCAAAATTATTTGGCTGGTTCGGAGATGATCATCTTATTTTAGGCGGTTATTCTTCTAAGTACAGTTCCAAGAAGAGAGCAAATTACAGTTCTATCAATTATAAGCCGGATTTTGTAGCTAAGAAAGTAACCGACAAAACATTTCTAATACGCATTCCCGATTTTTCCGGTAGCTTCCCCACAGAGAACTGGGTTGCGGATGCGATAAAAAAGTATATATCATCAGATTGTTCAAACCTGATTATTGATATCAGAGGCAATGGAGGCGGTAGCGATCGTTATTATAAACCACTATCAAGAATGTTATACGATACTCCGGCAGAGATTGATGGAGTAGAAATACGCAATACCCCTGCTAATATTAAAAAATTAAAGGACATTACAAAAGGAGACAGTACTTCAATCTGGGTTAAAGCAATTACGCAAATGGAAAATTCAAACGATGAATTCGTAGTAGTGCTGCCGGGTAATAAGATAAAATACAATTCTGTTATACCTTATCCTGCAAAAGCAGCGATCATTATAGATGGTCTTGTCGCCAGTAGCGGAGAACAATTTGTTTTAGATGTGATGGCATCAAGCACCCGTACTACCGTTTACGGAAAAGACAATACGATGGGAGCATTGGATTTCTCTTTTCTACGCGCTGTTAATCTACCTTATAGTACAATAACAGTGGCGATTCCTATGACGCGATCCTTAAGGCTGCCCGATAGAGGAATTGATAAAACGGGAATAGCCCCGCAGGTAAGAATCACCTTACCGCTACCTGACGAACTGTCGGATAATATAGACTCTTGGGTACTATGGGTTGCCGGAGAGTTAGAGAAGTAAAGAATTTCTCATTATATCTTAAATCTTTTTACAGAATCAGGATATACGCTAAAACTTTTCTCATCCAGAAATTAGTCAGGTATAATTTATTTGCTCTCCGTTTTTGTTCTTTTTCTACCATATATCCCTTTTTTTCAAAAAAAGGTTTTGCTGTGATACAGACTTCGGATGTGATTACTTTTATACTGTTTTCCATAGCATATTCTTCCGCTTTCGACAAAAGAAAACTTGCAACGCCTCTACCTTGATAATCTTTATGTACAAACATGGAATGTAAATAACCTACTTCGCTTATAGAAGTAAAACCGATGATACGCTCCTTGTCGTCCAGCGCAACCATAAAATATAAACTATTTATCAAATCCGCCAAATGAGACATATCATCGCCGCATGACGCCCAGTCTTCTATCTCGTCCGATGTATAATCAGCACGATTTACGGCGCGCAACGTAGCTTTATACATATCCCTTAATTCGGAGATGTCGGATAAAACGGCTTTTCTGTATTTATATTTATTGTTTTTCACCCCGGACTTTCATATTCCCGTTTCCCCTTTGAGGCAGAAACAAAGGTAAAGTTACAATTTTCTTCGGGAACCTTTATATATTCCTACTATTATTACCCCGTAAACATATTGTTATATCTTCCCTCCAACCGTCGGGATGAATTTTATATAGCCGCTGATTGGTTTCCGGCGATTTCAATCCGCCCAGGGATTCGATAAAAGGCCCCAGCTTCAGATAATCGAAAGACAAAATATCAACCGAATGCGGCAGTTCTCCAAACCCCGAATACCAGGCCGTTTTAATACCGGGAATAAGATCCTTCGCGATAAAGGACAACCGTTCCACTTCATGCGGCAGGCAATCGCCTCCCATAAAGCACACACACGTTATTCCCGGAGAGTACCGCTCCAAAAGCATTCCTAGCGATTGTATGTTAAGAGTCTCCCCTGTATCCTCCATAAGATGAGGGCTATGACACCCCGGACAACGATGAGGGCAGTTCGAAATATTTATAGCAAGAGTTGTCTCGTCCGGGATTTCGGAAAACACTATATCGTAATCTACATATTTCAACATAACCGTCAGATTGCTAAAATAATCAATATCTGCGCCGTCATAACCCGAAGAAGCATGGTAAGCGGATACACCGTAGCATAAGCAATAGAAGCTCTGTCGTTTGAAGAAATGGAGGCGGCATAGGCAAGAGCCGGAGGATCCGTAGTACTTCCCGCCAATACGCCCATAAGGGTAAAATAATCCAGTCCCAACCGCTTGCGGGCGAATACACCTACTATCATAAGCGGCAAAACGGTAATTATCACGCCATATAGAATCCACATATAACCTCCGCCGACAACCGTAGAAACAAAATCTCCGCCGGAACTCAACCCTACCGCTGCAAGAAACAACGAAATACCTATCTCCCTAATCATCATATTCGCGCTTGTCGTAGTGAAGGTTACTATTTTATAAAACGGGCCGTAACGCCCCATAATAATAGCTATAATAAGAGACCCTCCGGCCAATCCGAGTTTAAATGATTGTGACAGGCCCGGGATTGCAAAAGGAATAGATCCCAGAAGAATTCCTAAAAATATCCCGATAAATATCGGCAGAAGATTCGGAACATTCAGTTTTTTCAACGAATTGCCGAAAATTCCTGCAACATGATCTACGGCCGACTCCTCACCTACCACCATCACCCTGTCGCCGAGGTGCAGATACAGATCGGCAGTGGCAAGAAGATCTATTCCGGCGCGATTGATTCTGGTAATATTAACACCGTAAAGAGACCTTATATTAAGCTCCCCTATCCGTTTGCCGTTAAGTTCCGGCTTAGTTACCGCAATACGGCGGGAGACCAGATTGCCTATCGTAGCATCCTCGGTATCCCTGTTTTTATAAACCCGTTTCCCGATAGAAATTTCAAGCGTCCTTATAACTGCTTTTTGGGCAATAATTCTAAGTATATCGCCTTGTTTTACAATGGAATCTACATGCGGAACTTCCGTAAATCCGTCAGGGCGGAAAATACGCGAAATAATAAAATCCACTTTTATCAGAGATGCAATCTCTCCTATCGAAATATTCTCCGTTTCAGGGTTAGTTACCCTAATATCCACGGTAACCGGAGCCGAACCCTGTTCGGAATCCTTCTTCAGATTCTCCTCCTCAACACCTAGATTAATACGAAACACCCCTCGTAATGTTATGATCGATAAAATAATACCCACAACGCCCAGTGGATATGCCACGGCATAGCCTGTCGCAATATCGGGACATGCCTGATTGGCGCTGTCCATATATGCCTGCTGGGCTGCCCCCAGACCGGGAGTATTCGTAACTGCCCCGGAAAGAATACCGACCATTGTAGAAAGTTCCGTACCGGTGATAATATGTATCGCATAGGTAATGGCACATCCCGATAAAACTATCGCTATAGCCAGCATATTTAAAGAAAGTCCGCCCTTGCTCAAAGATGAAAAGAACCCCGGACCAACCTGTAATCCTATGGAATAGACAAAAAGAATCAATCCGAGATCTTTAGCGAACATCTCTATCTGCGGATCGAGCCGCATACCGAAATGAGAAAAGAAAATACCGCAAAACAGAATCCAGGTAATTCCGAGCGAAATATTCTTTATTTTCAGTTTTTTACTAAGCAGAATGCCTGTAGATATGGTTAAGGCCAGCAATAACAAAGAATTGGTTATGCCTGTTGAAAAAAACAAATCGTATATCCAGCTCATCTTATCCTTATTAATTTATTCTCTAATATCCACCTGTCCGGCATAATGGCGTTTTTCCGCCTCTTTCTGGCGGGCGGCAGAGAAATTACTGATACGTTTCATATAACCGATTATGCGTGTCAGATAATCGACATTCGTACCTCTGCACTCCGGGCAGCTTCCAAGGTAACGCTTATCAATATGTCCGCAATCATTACAGATAGTGTTCGGGATATTGAATGTAAAATAATTACACCCCTCCCGTGCCGCTACACGCAATAATTGACGATATTGTATCTGCGACAAATGTTCCTCCATATTCATATGCAGGGCCGAACCTCCCGTAAGACGTTCGATATATTTTCGTCCGTGAAGACGGAATTTATCCATAACATTCAGAGAATCGTCCTCTACAATATAAAAATAGCTGTTATAACAATCGCGCGGCACAAAATATCCCGCTTCCCTGTCCCATTTGGCATGTTTTACCCCCACATTTTCCGCCGGTATCATCTCACAATTGAACATCACCTCTTTAGAACGGTATTTCTTATTACACTTCTCTATCAACCCCAGGATGCCGTTCACAAACTTTTCATACTCCGGATTATCGCTGATAGAAATACCCATAAATTCCGCAGCCTCCACCATTCCGTTCACACCTATTGTAAGATATTGGCGGTCTATATTAATATATCCCGCACTGAAAAGAGGAAGCATCCCCTTCCCGTGCAACATTTTAAGATTCTCATTATAGCCTAACTGTACCTTATGACACAGTTCCACTATCTTTTCCAACTGTTCGGTATAGGACTTGCCGCTCTTTACCGCATACTGAACGCAACGGTTCAGGTTGATAGTCAAAACGCTTTTAGATCCGGTAGAAACCCCTCCCGCTCCGAGAGTATAGCTGAAACCGTTATCCTGTATCTCATTCCGCAACCGGCAGCAGCTCGACAGGGAATCGGCATTATCGCTCATATAAGTAAAGAAAGAGTGTCCTCCGGCGTACATTTCCGCCGTAAAATCGCCATACTCTTTATCAATAACATCTCCATCTTTCGTTAGCAGGGCCATAGTTTCCACGGGAAACGTCAACACTGTTCTCGTACGCTCGGCATTAAACCACTTCATAAAACGCTTTTGAAGCCAGTTCAGAGAATTCCAGTCCGGTTTGCTTCCGTCCGGGAAGACGAATTCGCCGAAAAGGCTCTCGAAATACGGGCGGTCATAATAAGCGATATTCCAGAAAACGGCCTGAAAATTACGTGCTCCGGTAGGCTGATTGATAGAGTAGACAATCTGCTCGAAACAATCGCAAATCATTTTATCGAGACTACGCCGGCGATTAGACATATCCACCACTTTATCGACGTTTTTATAATAATCGGCTCCGTATTCCAGTGCAATGAAATAATTCATGTACATCAAAAACTCAGGCGTAGCGCAGGCTCCGCTCAACATACTGGATACCATAAAAATCATATTAATAAAACCTCCGCAAAAAGATTTGAGGTTGGTAGGCGCTTTGGAATTACCACCGATAGAGACAGTTCCGTTCAGCAGCCACGGATACATCGTAATACTTGCGCAATAGTTGGCAAGGCTCGTTTCGTCATTCTTATAAATAAAATGGTTGTTCAGCAATTCCAGATACTTTTCAGAAAACTCCTTGCCGTACATTTCATTTAGCCGGTCTGTCAGCAAACGGCGGTTCAGACGGATAAAATTCCGCTTAGGAAGTTCACCGATAAGAGTAGCTATATTTTTCTGCTCGACATTGGCATTCGCATCGAACTTACTGCCGGTAGCCGGATTCTGCGCATTGCAATAATCTATCAGGAAAGTAAGTTTATCACGCACCTCCCTGTCCTCTGCATGTTGCCGCCTGTACAACATATAAGATTTCGCTACCGCAAAATAACGTTCGCGCATCAGGGCGACCTCTACCTGATTCTGTATCTCCTCTACCCCTATGCCGGAGGAAACATGCAAGCCGCCCAGGAGAGCCGTAAGATCATCATCCGTTGCAAAACTTCCTACAGAAATAAATGCTTTCCGGATAGCGTTTTTGATTTTTTCAATGGAAAACGGCTCTTTCGCGCCGTCGCGTTTGATAATTAATAATTCCGCACTTCTCATAGTCAATTTTTTAATCACTTAAATTAAAAAGACTTATGGGTGCAAGCAGCAACGAAACTCGTTAATGGGAAACAGTGTGTAAGTAAAACCGCCAAAAACTATTTTCGTAGGCTCTTTACCCGAAAGCCGTTGAAAACTGTATGCAAAGGCAGGTCTTCTGACTTGTCCCTATCTGAACGCCTTCCCGGCAATAACCAGTGGCAAAGAGAGTTCAGATATAAAATATCCTTACAGGAACCGGAACTTACAGCAGCGGGAACTGTCCGGGATTCTCACCCGGTTCCCATTTAATTCCAGACCGCAACTTTTTTATGCGATCCGGAAACCATTGCGGACACAAAGTTAAATAACTTTTCATAAACCGCAACAACCTGAAATAATTTGTCGGCAAATAACCGGAAAATCTTATCCCGGAGAAACATTACCTGTCCATCCATTCTTTAAACCCGGCCACCCGCTCCCTGCTTACCAATATATCCACCATACAGGTATTTCCGGCAGGAGCGTGAAGAACTATTTTAAGACGGTTAGACGAATATATACAAACATCCCTGATAGAATAATAGTTAACTATAAAATTCCTGTTTACCCTAAAAAACGATTTGGCATCCGCAAGCTGCTCTATCCTGTCCAAAGAATAATCAACCGGATATCTCCTGCCGTCATTATCCAGGATAAAGGTACAACGCTCCTCAATATAAAAGCATTTTATGTCGGGAAGCGGAACGGATCTGTAATGCTCCCCCACCTTAACAAGGAACCGCTCTTTCTTTGCCGGATAAAACTCTCTGATTATCGGCTCAAGCCTGCCGTAATCAATGTTTTTTCTGTGCAAGGTATTAAACCTCACCATAGCTTTCCTGAGTTCGCCGGGGTCTAAAGGCTTCAAAAGATAATCCACACTATTAACTTTAAACGCCTTCAACGCATACTCGTCATAAGCCGTCGTAAATATTACCGGCGTTTTTATCTCAACCTCATCAAATATCTCAAAAGAAATCCCGTCTTCAAGCTGTATATCCATAAAAACCAGATCAGGTTCGGGATTCCCGTAAAACCATGTCACCGCCTTCCCGACAGACGGCAATACCGCAACAATCTCCGTATCCGGATCGATCTCTTTAAGCAGACGGCTCAACTTCCTGGCCGCAAGATGCTCATCTTCTATAATCAGTATTCTCATAATTTAACCATCACAAATCATAAGGGGCAATTCTACGGAAAATTCATTATCTTTTTTGTGTATAACTATCTCTTTACCTGTAATTAATTTCATCCTTTCCCCGAGATTTAACAAGCCCGTTCCCAAAGAGCCGGGCGCTATGTTTTTACTGTTAATCGCATTTGTTACCGCAATATATCCGTCATTCATGCAAATTCTTATTTTCAAAGGTTCTTCATACGATGCCGAATTATGTTTAAGGGCATTTTCAACCAATATCTGTAAAGATACCGGCACTATCTCATATTTTTCGGGATTTTTCACATCCGTCTCCAATATTATTTTTCCGCCGTTACGTTCCTCCTGAAAACAGAAATAATTTCCTACAAACTCCAGTTCCACACTTAACGGCACAAGCACGGTTTCTTCATTATCAAGAATATAACGATAAATATCAGCTAACTTCCTGATATAATCATCTGTTTTACGGGGAGATTCATAAACCATTTCTGACAACATATTCAGGCTGTTAAACAGAAAATGAGGATTAACCTGCGCTTTAAGATTCCTATATCTGTATTTGAGGTTTTCTTCCCTCAACCTCTGTTCACGGTTTACAGCCTGCCTCCATGTATTATAGAAAAAAATAACCGATGCTATAAAAATTCCCGCAGAAAGATATATGAATGTTCCCGGAATATCCCTAAGGAATAAATTTCTCATAAAACCGGCCGTATCCCACCCTTTTATCAGGAATAACACATAATTGCCGAGGCTGAAAATAAAAAGCGATACGGCAATAATCAGTACCACGAACAAAATAAACGAAAACACAAGCCCCTTTTTAAGCTCTCCGACACTTTTCCGAGAATTTACCGACTGTATCCTATGGAAAATACCCACTATCAGAAGTACCGTAAGCAAGTTCATAATCACAAGAATCGCAACCGAAACGTCGAACACATTTTCGTTCCGTTTTATAAACAGGGAATAAGCTATGCTGAATAAAAGCGCAGCGGCAAAAAATCTTATTTTCGTTACTCTTACAGTCATAAAAAAGTTCATCCTCTTTTTCATACAAAATCAGCCAGTTGCACTAGGTATATTTCAATCAGGCAACGATTTATGATAACAAACAATACTTTCACTCCACAACTTTCCCCACTACCCACATCATTACGCTCTGTTTTTCGAGCAAAATCTTTCCAGGCAAAGTTATCGAATTTTTCAATAATACATTTTCCGAAATCTTCTCTATTGGACGGAGTATAGCCGTTTGCCAAGCATCTTCACCGAGAAACTGCACTATATCCGAGACACTTTCAATCTTAAAACGTGTAGGCAACGGCAATTCTGTTGATAAATTAAGTACGACTTCCGTAAACTTCGAACGATTTCTCATCGCACTTTGCGGAATACAGGTTGAATACTGTAATGTTCCGTCCGTACTTTGTGTTACGTTTATCTCCACATCAACACCGGATTGATAGGGTATAAAAAACGATATTCCGATTAACATCAATAAAGAAATTCCGATTATCATTATTCCATACCGTATAAGCACAGGTGGAACCTGCCCTATGATGTTACGGACTTTTTCGCTACGTAGCTCTATTTTCTGGGCTTGATAATACTTCGCGTTGTAAGTCGGCCCATAAGGCAACAACTGACTTAATACTCTCTGCCTGCTTTTTTCCCGCCGCTGCCTCTCTTTTTCTGCTCTATCTATATTTTTTTCTTCTTCCGTCATTTCAATTTGATTTTTCGGGTCATATTAATTACCTAGCTCTAATTGATTTTTTACTAATTCGTAATACTTTCCACGCCTGAGGGTCAGTTCTTCGTGCGAGCCTGTTTCTACTATTTCTCCGCCGTTAAGAACAACTATTTGGTCTGCATTTTTTACAGTGCTAAGCCGGTGGGCTACCACTATAACGGTTTTATTTTCGTAAAACTCTGCCAGATTCTCTACAATAGCTTTCTCGTTATTGGCATCGAGCGCGTTGGTAGCCTCATCCAAGAATATAAACTGCGGATTTTTATACACGGCTCTCGCAATGAGAATGCGCTGACGCTGTCCCTGGCTTACACCTTGTCCGTCCTGCCCGATCTTCGTATTGTAACCGAGCGGCAATGCCTCCACGTAATCGGCAATATTGGCTACACGGGAGGCATAGCGAAGCCGTTCCAAATCCACATCGTCATCCGATACGGCGATATTGCGAGCTATGGTGTCTGAAAACAGATACCCGTCCTGCATCACGGCTCCGCACTCCGAGCGCCACCAAACGAGATTGAATTTCTCTAAATCGGTATTGCCGACATCAATTTTTCCTTTATTGGGTGCGTAATAACCAAGCAGCAGTTTCACGAGCGTGGTTTTTCCGCTTCCGCTTGCTCCCACAATGGCAGTAACTTTGCCCTGCGGAATATCCAAATTGATATTGTTAAGCACATAATCCGGACGAGCGCCATCATACTTGAAACAGAGGTTTTCTATTTTAACAGAACGGTGTCCGGGCATTTTTTCAATAGTCCGGTTATCATTTTCTTCATCTTTTTGCGTATGGATTTCATTCATACGGTCAAGGCTGATACTTAAATCCTGCCATTGATAGATAAAGTTCATCATCTGCTCCACCGGAGAGTTCAGTTGTCCGATGATATACTGAATTGCCAACATCATTCCAAGCGTAAGGTTGCCGTCGATCACTGCTGTTGCAGCCAGTACGGTAATGATAATGTTTTTGAACTCGTTTATCATTATGCTTCCCGATTCTTGATTTTGCTGAAGTGAAAGAGACTTCATATTCACGTCGAAAAGGTCGGCCTGCACGTCTTCCCATTCCCACCGTTTCCGTTGCTCGCATCCCTGAAGTTTTATCTCCTGCATTCCGGTAATCAACTGATAAACTACGTTTCTGTTAATACCCTGCTGTTCGAAATACTTGTAATCCAATACGCGGCGTTTTTTTAAGAAAACCATTATCCACAATCCGTAAAGAATGCTGCCGGCAAGAAAAACCAAGAAAATAGGCACGTTGTAGATAAACAGCACGATGCCGAAAATGACGAAACTGAACACCGAAAACAGCATATTGAGCGTTTGCACCGTCAGGAAATTTTCGATGCGCCGGTGATCTTCGATGCGCTGCAACAAATCCCCTGTGAGTTTGGTATCAAAAAACTTCATCGGCAATTTCATCAACTTGATAAAGAAGTCCGAAATCAACGAAATATTTATGCGCGTACTGATATGCAGCAGTATCTTACGGCGGATAAAATCGATGGCTGTCCGGCTGAAAAGCAGCATCGTCTGGGCGATAAGCACCAGCCAGATAAATCCGATGTCTTTCCCGCTGATACCCGTATCCACAATGGCTTGCGTAAGGAACGGAAAAATAAGCTGCAACACGCTTCCGATAAATAAACCGAGAATTAGCTGTGTAAAAAAACGTTTGTATTTTACCAGGTATTTCCAAAGGAATTTCAGCCGGTTCTGAGAATGAGCGGCATCTCCTTCTTTTTCAAAAAACTGAGCGGTAGGTTCAAATAACAGTACAACGCCTTTTTCTTCTCCTCCCGTTTGTGTGCTTATCCAACCAGCACAAAACTCTTGTTGTGAATAGCGGATATGGCCTTTGCCAGGGTCGGCAACATAAATCTCATAACCGTTTTTCTTTGTTTTTTTAATGTTGTATACCACTACAAAGTGGTCTTGCTTCCAATGAACGACGCAAGGCAAAATGGCTTTTCCAGCCAATTTGTCAAATGTTATGCGCCCGCCTACGGTTTTGAATCCTATGTTTTCGGCTGCACGGCTGATGCCAAGCAGCGAAACGCCGTCCCTGCCGATATAGGAGTTTGCCCGAAGATTATCAAGATTATACTCCTTGCCGTAATGCCTGGCTATCATGGCAAGGCATGCGGGACCGCAGTCCATTGAATCGGGTTGGTGGATGAGGGGAAA
>CAYVED010000068.1:0-12494 GCA_964449975.1 uncultured Muribaculaceae bacterium | reverse complement strand
CCTTAATATGATAATTCTGATCAGCTATTTTAAAATTACTCAAAAAAGTCTTTTCATCACTATGTTCTCCATTAAGGTATAAATTTCTATTTATACGCCCTATAAGTTTATTTTCAAAATAAATAGTATTATTTTTTTGATGTACATCCTTCAATTTACGACCGGAAAAAACAACACTTCCTTCGGCCGGAAAAAACTTTCTAAAACTGTTGAAAGCATAGTCTCCTATCACAGCGGACTCGTCCGCAAAAAAACATTGTACTAAATCCTGAATTAATATAATACCCTTATTTTGCATTTGCCGTAAAGAATACAATACTTCGTTTGGCTGGTTAAAGCCAAAATAATTAATAAAGAAAATGGCCTTTGTTTCTTTATTTATACGTTTATATAAATCTTCAATATCAATTTCAAGCGCTTTTGTTATTTTATAAAAACGAAACTTAACTTTATATTCTCTAAACGGATACAATATTGTGGAACATAGATAAGATGGTAATAACACCTCATCTCTTTCCTTAAATTCAATGTCTTCAATAATTCTCTTTATGGAATAATATCCCCCATACGTATATGTCTGTTCCTTATTCTCTATTCTTTTCTTAAAAAATTGAACTACATCTGACTTTTGAGATTCCTTTAAAAAGGACAAAGAATAGTAAGGTTCTCCTCCTATGCTTCGTTTCTTATTCATTCCTTTACTATCTATCATTTCACTCCACTCGGTATATTAACAACTCTATCTGCAAACCAAACGGAATTTTCCAGGCCATCGGTTTCACAGTCTTTGAACATCGGCAGTCTGTTCATCAGTTTCCATATAGGACGTGTCATAACTCCCGAATCATTCGTATGTTCCAAAAACCGTTTTTGAGCCTTACCGTCAAACAACGTCACTGCATTTAACCAAAAATTCGATTTACAACCCGCCGGCTCATCGAAAAAATCTACATCTTCGACATTACGAAAAAACTCCTTATAAGCCATCGCCGTCTCTCTCTTATTTGCCAGCATACTCTCTATCTGCTCCATCTGAGCGCACCCTAAAGCTGCATTTATATTTGGCATGCGATAGTTATACCCTATATTATCATGAGCAAACTCCCAGCGGTGAGGCATCTTTGCCTGCGTGGTAAGATGCTTTGCAAATTTTCCAAGTTCTTCATCCATAAAAAGCAGCATACCTCCTCCTCCGGTGGTAATCGTCTTGTTCCCGTTGTAACTCAATATACCCACTTTACCGAAAGTACCGGTGTGTCTGCCTTTATAAAAGCTGCCTAAACTTTCAGCCGCATCTTCAACCAACTCAATATGCCACTTCCGGCAAACTTCAACCATTTCGTCCAAATGTACGGGATGCCCGAAAGTATGCATCGGAACACAAGCCTTGATTCTTCTGCCCGTATTTTTATTGAAACACTCGCCGCTTCTTATCCGTGCGTTTACATCAAGCCATTGTCCGACCGCCTCCGGAGAGAGTCCCATCGTATCCTTATCGACATCGATGAACACTGGGTGAGCCCCGATATAGCTTATAGCATTGCAGGTGGCTATGAATGTAAGCGCCTGGGTCAATACCTCATCGTCACGTTCTAAACCTGCAAGCATCATCGCCAGATACAAGGCATTTGTCCCGTTAACACACACTACCGCCATTTTTGCTCCGGTATATTCGGCCGTCATCTGCTCGAACTTATCGACGAACTGTCCTACACTAGAAACAAAAGTGGTATCGATACATTCATTTAGATATGCCTTTTCGTTTCCTCCGAAATAAGGCGCATGGAGAGGAATAAATTTATCGGTTTTATATAAATCGCGAATAAAAGATACTATATCTGAATACATTTATGCTCTTTTATAAAATTACATTTTCTGATCCAGGTTCCTTCCTTTTTCTTCATGCTCGAAATTCGGGAGGAAACATTTCATCACATTAATTATCTCGGTTTTTGAAAAAACAGGTTTATTGA
Organism: uncultured Muribaculaceae bacterium; assembly: GCA_964449975.1. Lineage (GTDB taxonomy): Bacteria > Bacteroidota > Bacteroidia > Bacteroidales > UBA932 > Egerieousia. The sequence continues at coordinate 10,521 of CAYVED010000068.1, read as the reverse complement.
AAACGGCCGCCAGATTAGTGAACAGATTATCTATGTCCTCCAGCGGGCGGGCCTGAACACCTTCAATAACACCTAATGAAGCAAAACGCTCCGTATTCAGGCGTTCTCCCGGAACATAAAATTCCTCGTAGTCTTTTTCGCCGGTAGTATCGCTTCTAAAATAAACTACCGGATAATTTTTGCAATCAGCCGGCATCTCAGCGGCATACTGCCTGGCTTCCCCATCAGATGCACATTCTTTTACTTTGTAGCCCAATGTATGTAAAAAGTCATCACAAATATGAGAGAAAGTCATCATTTGATTCTCGCTCAGTTTTGGAAAAAAAATCTCCCTGTTTTTCCCCAATATACAAGCCAGCATGCAGATTTGACCGCTTTCATCGGGAGACACAAAATAGCGTTTAACGTCCGAGGGCGCCGCCAGGGGTTGTTTCTTCATAAGACGGTTTATAAAACCGTCAAGCAAAGACCCGTTTGAAAAAGCTACATTGGCAAAACGGGCCGTAGTGATTTTAAATTTATCGGAGTAAGCCATAATCATGTCTTCCATGATTTTTTTACTTGCCCCCATTACATTCACAGGGTTAGCAGCCTTATCCGTGGAAACGCAAAAAAAATGTTTAGGTGGCATTTCAGACAATAAGTCAAGAAGTTTACGGGCTCTGATAACATTATTTTCAATCAATGCTTCTACCGAATACTGATCTCTCTCGCTGCGTACATGTTTATGAGCCGAGAAATTGGCTACAATGTCAAAACCTTTCGCTTCACGGAAGATTTTTTCGAAAACGGGATCCGCATAACTGACAGGATAAGTTCGATAAATTTCGGGAACAAACATTCCGTATGTTGAACGAATATCGCGGGTCAGTTCTGTAAGACCATTCTCATTAATATCTACCACTACCAGTTCAACAGGCTTAAAAGGTATAATTGCCTTGATGTATGATGAGCCGATTGTACCGGCTCCGCCTATCACTAAAATTTTTTTTCCTTGAATTTCATCTGACAACCTTTTCCGGTTTGCATTAATATCTTGTGCAAACATACTGACAGGTCTTTCTGTTATGTATTCTGAAATAAATGCTTTTATGTCAATCATGACCATTTTTCTATTTTTAAATTACCAAAGTATTGTGTCAATATTTCCTCCACACCATTTTATCGATCACCCCCGTATAGCTCTGTATAATTTTCACCACCTTTGCAGATACATTTTCATCCATATAGTCGGGAACGGGAACAGCAAAGTCTCCTCTGGCGTTCATGGCTACCGCCGTATCCACCGCCTGGAGCACCTGTCCTGTCGTGATGCCTGCCAGAATAAACGCCCCTTTATCCAGAGCCTCAGGTCTTTCGGTAGAGGTTCTTATACAGACGGCGGGGAAAGGCATTCCCTTAGAGTTAAAATAGGCGCTCTCTTCCGGTAGCGTGCCGCTATCGGAGACTACGCAAAAGGAGTTTAATTGTAACTGGTTATAATCGTGGAAACCTAACGGCTGGTTCTGAATAACGCGGCTGTCGAATTTAAACCCCCTTTGTTCTATATATTTCCTGGAACGGGGATGGCATGAGTAAAGGACGGGCATATCGTATCTCTCAGCCATTGCATTCACGGCATTCATCAGGCTAAAGAAATTCGTTTCCATATCTATATTTTCTTCCCTGTGGGCAGACAGCAGGATGTATTTGTTTTTTTCAAGTCCAAGCCTGCCGAGGATGCGGCTCTCTCTGATCTTAGCCAGGTTGGCGGAAAGTACTTCGGCCATAGGGGAACCGGTTACATATGTACGTTCTCTGGCAGTACCTTCGGAATTCAGGTAACGGCGGGCATGTTCGCTGTAACACATATTAAGATCGGAGATATGGTCTACTATACGCCTGTTGGTCTCTTCGGGAAGGTTTTCATCGAAACACCTGTTCCCGGCTTCCATGTGAAAGGTTGGGATATGGAGCCGTTTTGCGGAAATAACAGACAGGCAGGAGTTGGTATCTCCCAGTACCAGTACGGCATCGGGTTTCCGTTCTGACATCAGACGGTATGACCTGGCTAATACGTTACCCATTGTTTCGCCCAGGTCATTGCCTGCTACGTTCAGGTAAAAGTCGGGTTCTCTTAAATCGAGATCTTCAAAGAAAATCTGATTCAAGGCATAATCGTAGTTCTGTCCGGTATGTACCAGTATATGATCGAAGTATTTGTCGCACTTCTTTATAACTTCAGATAAGCGGATAATCTCCGGACGGGTGCCGATTATAGTCATTAATTTTAGTTTTGCCATATCGTACTTTTTTTATACTTGCTCAAAAAACGTATCGGGATTATGCGGATCGAAACATTCGTTGCACCACATAAAGGTAACCATATCGGTATCGCCCAGGTTTTCTATATTATGGGTATAGCCGGGAGGAATATCTACCACCTCGATTTTATCCCCCGAAACGGGGTATTCTATAATTGCGGCATCAGTACCGGACGTATTCATATTGCGCAAACGTATAACGCCTTTGCCGCTGACTACCGCGAATTTCTCATTTTTAGTGTGATGCCAGTGATTTCCTTTGGTAATGCCCGCCCTGGAGATGTTTACGGAAAACTGTCCCCTGTCGGGAGTGCGGATAATCTCGGTAAAGCTGCCCCTGTCGTCGCAATTCATTTTCAGAGGATAACTGAAAGCGTCTCCGGGAAGATATGAAAGATACATGGAGTATAGTTTCCCGGTAAAGGCATCGCCGACATCAGGTACATTAAGATTGTTGCGGCTCTCTCTGAACGAGTAAAGCAACTCTGCGATTCTGCCGAGAGGCATCGTATGTACGACAGGTACGATGCAATAATCTCCCTCGCGGTGTTCATTGCCGTTCAGAGCGGCGATAAGCTCGTTTACGAGATCGTCTATATAAACCAGGTTCATCATCGCAAATGGATCGTCTATCCGGACAGGCAGTCCGTTTGCTATGTTGTGGCAGAACGTAGCGATAACGCTGTTATAACCGGGACGGCTCCATTTGCCGAAAACATTGGGAAAACGGTAAACCAATACTTTAGCCCCTGTCGTTTTCATGTAATCGAACATCAGAAGCTCTCCGGCTCTCTTGGAAACCCCGTAGGGGTTATCGAGGGATGCCTGGATAGATGATGAAATCATTACGGGGCAGGTATTATTATATTTTTTAAGCGTATCCAGCAGCAAGGAGGCAAAACCGAAATTCCCGTCCATGAATTCCGATTGATCTTTGGGCCTGTTTACCCCGGCAAGGTTAAATACGAAATCCGCGTTTTTACAATATATATCCAATTCGCAGGGATCACTTTCTATATCGTACTCGAAGATTTTTATATCTTCCGGCATGTTATAGTTTTCAGCTTTGCCGGATTGTATATTACGTAATTGGGCCGCCAGGTTTTTGCCTATGAACCCTCCGGCTCCGGTTATAAGAACATTCATACTGTTACTCGCTTTTAATTTCGGAAGGTTTGGTTTTCTCTTCCAGTCCCAGGTCTTCTCGTATGAAACGCAGTTTGAGAAGAAGCTCCTTCATACCTGCAATATCGAGCCGGGAAGTGTTATGCGAATGGTAATCTTCAATCCTGGAAACCTCTTCGCTGCCTTCTACAAAGAATTTATCATAATTCAGGTCGCGGGTATCGCAGGGAATGCGGTAGTAATCTCCCATATCTACAGCCTTAGCCATCTCCTCGCGGGTTACGAGCGTTTCGTATAGTTTTTCTCCGTGTCGCGTACCTATGATACGAACATCCACCGAGGTACGGTAAAGCTCCTTTAACGCCCCGGCAAGGACGCTCAGAGTTGCGGCAGGGGCTTTCTGTACGAACAGATCGCCGTTCTTACCGTGTTGCCAGGCATAGATAACCAGATCCACGGCATCGTCGAGGGTCATCATATAACGGGTCATCGAAGGATCGGTAACGGTAATTTCCCTGCCGGATTTAATCTGCTCTATCCATAACGGAATAACCGAGCCGCGGCTGGCCATAACGTTACCGTAGCGGGTGCAGCAGATAGTGGTAGGGGAATTATCTCCCAGGGCACGTCCTTTGGCTGTGGCAACCTTCTCCATCATGGCTTTACTGATGCCCATGGCGTTAATAGGATAGGCCGCTTTATCGGTAGAGAGAACAACCACGTTTTCAATCCCGTGCGATATTGCGGAATCCAGTACGTTTTCTGTTCCTATGACATTGGTTCTTACCGCCTGCATGGGGAAAAATTCGCATGAGGGAACCTGCTTGAGAGCCGCCGCATGGAAAACATAGTCCGCTCCCGACATGGCCGTGTCCACAGATCTTTTATCGCGCACATCACCGATGTAGAATTTTACTTTGGGATTCTGGAGTTCGTGGCGCATATCGTCCTGCTTTTTTTCATCTCTGGAAAAGATACGGATCTCTTTTATATCCGTATTGAGAAAACGACGCAGTACAGCATTGCCGAAAGAGCCCGTACCGCCTGTGATAAGCAGCGTTTTGTCTTTAAATATTGACATAGTAGTATATTATATTTCTCAACTACAGGGTATTATTATTCTCTTTACAATCCAGTGTTTCAAAGCATGAATTTCTGGATATGAACTCAGGTATCATTTCTTTCATCAACTTTACTGTATCTACAATCTTGACTGTCCGGGATAATTTCTCAAATAGGTCATAAGTGGCTATAATATCAGAATACTCATAGCGACGTACTTTGGCTATTTTAATTTTCTTATTATTCGTCGGAATAGTGTCCTCCTCTTTGTCCAATACTTCCTCATAAAGTTTCTCTCCCGGACGAAGACCGGTAAATTCTATTTTAATATCTTCATCAGGCTTATATCCAGCTAATTCAACCATCCGGATAGCCAGGTCAACAATCTTTATAGCTTTCCCCATCTCAAAAACAAAAATTTCATTACCACAGCCAATAGTAGCAGCCTCCATAACTAAGCGACACGCCTCATGTATAGTCATGAAATAGCGTACAACATCAGGATGAGTCACCGTAACGGGACCTCCATTCTCTATTTGTTCTTTAAAAAGCGGAATAACAGAGCCATTACTGCCAAGTACATTACCAAAACGGGTAGTTATAAATTTAGTATAGCCTTCTATTTTTTGTTCTTTAATGGCATATCCTAAACTCTGGACATAAATTTCGGCCAAACGCTTAGAAGCACCCATTACATTTGTAGGATTTACGGCTTTATCCGTAGAAACCATAATCATTTTTTCAACTCCATATTCTACAGACATATCGGCTACCTGACGAGTCCCGATTACATTAGCTAATACAGCTTCGCATGGATTTTCTTCCATCAGAGGGACATGTTTATAAGCTGCGGCATGGAAAACTATTTGCGGATGATAGTTACTAAATACCATTCGGAGACGTTCCTTTACGCGAACATCACCAATAATAGGGATAATCTTCAATCCTGAATAGTTCTTATCAAACTCCAGGCGTATATTATGCAAAGGAGTTTCGGCAGAGTCAAACATTATCAGTTCACGGATTCCGACCTGTGCTAATTGCCGGCAAAGCTCACTACCAATGCTGCCTGCCGCTCCCGTAACCAATACTACTTTATTATGAAATTCCGCTGCAACTTCCTGCATATTAATATCGATTTCAGACCGTCCCAACAAGTCCTCTATTTTGAGAGGGCGAACCCATTGGTGAAAATTCCCGTATTCATCGGATTCACTAATAACAGGAGCTATCAACGTTTTGATACTGTTTTTCTTACAATATTGTAACAAGCGTCGCTCTTCTTCGCGAATATCATCATAATGGGAAAACAGTATTCCCTGAATACGTGAACGGAATTTAAATATCAATTTTTCAAAATCCTTTTCGTTCTGAAAAGAGTAAACAGGAATATCAACTATCCGGCGAACAACATTTCCATTTCTATGCACACAAAATCCTACGACTCTATAATGAATACTATTCATCAAACGTATTTTCAACGCCACGCTCTTATCATCAATACCATAAATCAGAATCGGCAAATTATTTCTATTCAATTGTTTTAACAGAAATTCATAAACAAGAATCAGTATAATCCGGAAACCTGTCATTAAAATGAACGTCAGCATCCCATCGAACAAAACAAAAATAATTTTATGACTATTACTCCATTTTGGTTGAACAATAAAAAACCAAACAGCAACCGCTATAAAAATACTCTTCACAAATGCGCTTCCTGTCAACCTCCAAAGCTCTTTCAACTGAGAAAAACGTATCGTATAACGGTAAGTATGGAATAAAAATGCCCCCAGAACCCCAAATATTACAGCAAATCCCAGAAGCTGAAACAAACCTTCTGTGTATATAGGAACATCAGCTATATAATGGATACCCAGATAAGAAATCCCTGTACAAATTATAGCTACAGATGTATCGAAAGCCAATATAATCCAATGGCTAAAATAATTTTTCTGTAAATATTGAATAAAACGATCTATTTTTTGCTTCATATTTTATCCTAATAATCTCTCAAGGGTCAACCTTACCATAGCCTGTTATTATTGACTATCAGCTCCCCGAGTGCTTTTATACTCTTGTTGTTCAGTTTCTTCATTTCGCAAAATCTGGAGAAATGCATAAGACTGTGAATATCCGTCCCGACAAATTCATAGCATCCCTTTTTCAGTAATGCATCCGCTCTCTCCTGCGCCTCTTTACCGTATCCTCCCAATAAAGAAAGCAGATTAAGCTGAAAGCATACTCCTCCCGATAAAAGTTTTTCATACCCATCTTCTCTCAAATAAATATATCTTTCAGGATGCGCCAATATGGGAGTATAACCTTTTACCCTGAACTTATATAATCTGTCTTCCATGTATAGAGGCGGATTAAAATATGACGTCTCCACCAATACGAACCCCTCTTTATATACAAGAAGCTTTTCCTTATCCAATAAGTATTCCGTCCTATTATCGAGCATATATTCCGCCGCCAGCCTCAATTCTACTCCGGTATTGTTTGCCGCCTCCAGTTTATTGAATACCTCTTTAAGATTCTCATAGGTATTATCAGGATAATCCTCCATGATATGAGGTGTCAGAACCACCCTTTTTATTCCCGTTTTTGCATAATAACCGAGTATTCCTAGGGAATGTTCCATATCGGGAGAACCGTCATCCACCCCATGAAGGATATGAGAATGAATATCTGTCATACCTTCTAATATTCTGATCTCCGATAAACTTTTTAGATTTCCGAATCCTAACATTGATAAACTCACAACCGGGCAACATTCAGGCTGCCCGAAGTATTATTTTCTTGTGTAACTATCACTTTACCAGCGTATTATACCCCCCCCCCATAATAATCTCCGTACTTATGGTATCCGTATTTAGCATATCCGTATTTACCGGATTCATAATCCTGTCCGTTAAATATAGTTCCCATACATTTGAACCTGGCGCTTTTATATATCTGTTCAATATCCGGCAGTATCCTCTTATCCATTAACCCGTAGCGTATGACAAATAACGTCAGATCGCACAAGGCTCCTACTATCTTGGTATCAGTCACTACTTCTACCGGAGGACAATCCAGGAATATATAGTCGTATTCATTTTTGAATTTCAGCAGCAGTTCTTCAAAACCGGGAGTGAGAAGTAATTCGGAAGGATTTGGAGGGATAGTTCCTACCGGTATAATATTAAGGTTATCATGAAGGCCGCCCTTTACAATGATACTCTCTATATCTTTAATGCTTCCGTTAAGATAATCGGACAATCCCTTATTAGGAGAATTTACTATCGTGCTCAGTGAGGCTTTTCTCAGATCGCAATCCACAGCAAGTACTTTTGCGCCCTTCACGGCCATACTCAGCGCCATATTAGCCGAAATGAATGTTTTACCGCTTCCGGGGAACATTGATGTAGACATTATTATCATCCCACCTTTGGCTGTTTTATCGCGCATAAAATCTATATTTGTCCTTACTATTCTGAAAGCCTCATTTATGATATTACGGTTTTTATCGGCGATAACTACTTCCACATGATATTTCTGGGATTTCTTTTTCCCGAACAGATTATTTATGCTTTTCTTTTTCTTCCCCACCAGAGGCAGCACTCCGAGGAAAGGTATAGTCAATACATTAAGGTCTTTCCTGTCCCTTACCGAGGTGTTCATATTTTCCAGCAGATATAAAACCGCTCCCGGAATAAATAATCCGGCCAGTAATGCCGCAAGTAAAATAAATGCTTTCTTGGGAGAAACCGGATTAGGTTCGGCTACCGGTACGTTTATAACTTTTGTATTATATGCTGTAAAAGCCTGCGAAAGTTCGTTTTCCTCTCTTTTCTGCAATAAAAACAGATACAGGGCCTCTTTTACTTTCTGCTGCCTCTCCACAGAGATCAGGTATTTTGCCTGGTTGGGGTTGGACGCTATCTTTTTATTGGTGCTTTTCTCCTGTTCCAGGGCGCTGGAAATTTGTATATTCAATGTGGCGATATAATCGTTCATAGATTTCACTATGGCTTCCCTTATCATATTTAAAGCCTGCGTAAGATCAATAACCAGAGGGTTCTTTTCGCTGCTGTTGGAAAGAAGATTATTCCTTTGTATCAGCGTGGTATTATATTTATCTATCTGCGATTCTATGCTTGCATCTCCCAGTCCCGTGTTGGAAAGTAATAATTGGTATTTTTTTGAAGTATCGTTAATATGCGTATTTATATATTTGGCTACCGACAACTGGTTTTGTAAAAGCGCAATTTTTGAAGTATTGCTGCTCACCTCCGAAAGATACAGGCTGGAAACGGCGGTTATATCCGGCAGCAGGTTTTCGCTTTTGAATGTATAAATACTGTCGTCCACATTCCCCAGCTCTACCTCTATTAATTTGAGACGATCATTTATAAACCGTGATGTACTCATAGTGATCTGGTTTTTATCCGTGACCCATGATTCATTATAGACGTTTATGAGGGTTGCCAGAATATCTTCCCCTCTTTGCGGCACGACATCTTTTATAGATAAATTAATCACGGATGCCTCTTTATCGCTCATGGCTACCGATAGGTTTGCTTTATATCTTTTTGCAACGTCCTGAACCGGCATCTTGGAGAAAAAGATCATCTTTCCCGTACTGTTTCCCGAATATGCGGAAGTAGTAACAACGGTTATTTTACCGTACGGGGTTTCTACCGGCCGCAAGAACTCTCCTTCGCCATTAAAGCTGATCTCTATTCCGTTAATGATAAAACCGGAAAGCCTGAATTTATTATCCGGCAACAGTTCTATGGCGAATCTTACTGCCTGGCTGCTCAGAACGCTATCCATCTTTACCAGGACGGGAGAGTCATTATACAGATTCTCATCCCTTATCTTTTTATATTTCGTTTTATAACTGTAATCCAGTCCCAGCCGTTTCACCACTACCTCCATCAATAACGGGGAGTTAAGGATATGTATCTCGTTTTTTATATTGGTATTTGATTTAAGTAACCCCAGGTCGCTGAAAGCCTCCATATTAGTCGCATTTACGGAATTTCCCTTGGTATCTTCACGTATTAATATGGAAGCGTTGCTTACATATACCGGAGGGGTTATTATAATATACGTTGCAGCAACAGAAAGGGCGAGTATTACCGATAAGAGAAACCATTTCCAGTTTCCTATAAACAATTCGAACAAATCCCTGAAAGTAATAGTATTTTCCTGTCCTGCTTTTTGATTATTTATTGACATTTTCTGTTATTTAAATATTAATACGCCTATTGTAGTAAGAAAGGAGGCTACAGACATCCATAATGATACGGATCTTAAGCTGTTCCCGTTTACTGTAGATAGATTTGCTTTTACTTTGTTCGGCTCTACATATATAATATCATTCTGATGTACATAGAATGCGGGAGAATTATAAATATTTCCCGAACGCAGATCCAGGGTGTATGTTATCCTGGAATTATCACTCAGCCGTGTGAGCATCACCTTATCCCGTTTACCGTAAATGGTAAGATCTCCTGCGGCGCTCAGAGCTTCCAGTATGGTTACCCTGTCTTTAATTATACCGAACTGTCCCGGCCTGGCAACCTCTCCCATTACCGAATAGGATAAATTAAGAAAATCAACCGTTACTACCGGATCTTTTATAAGGTTATTTGATATTAGCTGCTGTTTTATAAATGCAGCGATCTGCTCCCTGGACATTCCCTGTACATGCAGTCTGCCCAGAACCGGAAAATCTATATCCCCTTTGGAATCTATGGTATATCCCAGAATCTGCCCGTTCTGATTATATAATAACTGATTATTCTGCATTCCTGCCGTTTGTTGTATGCGCGGCAAATTGAACAGTGCGGCCAGCTCCGGATCTTTACTCGATACCACTATAGAAATCATGTCTTTAGGCTGTACCGTAATTAAGGAGGGAGAGCCTATCGACTGCTCCGTGCCGATCTGCTCATCCTGAAAATAGGTGATGTTTTTGACCGTAGAGCATGAAACAGTCAAAAAAACCAAAATTAATATTAGAACTCTACTCATTATTGTG
>CAYVED010000067.1:0-12584 GCA_964449975.1 uncultured Muribaculaceae bacterium | reverse complement strand
CATTACGACAGTACGTATCTACCGGGTTTCCGGTCGGAATAAAACGAACGTTTTATTTTGTTATTCTATACCCCGGACTCTCTGCGGTTAATATGTTTATATAGAAATAGTTATGATAGAAAGAGATTCTATAAAAACTCTTTGTTTTAATTATGGAGCTTAATGATGCTGATAAAAGTCTGGCTTTTTTGTTAAAAAGCGGCGACGAACGGGCTTTTAAAGAACTTTATCTTAGCTTTTATAAGGCTGTGCTGTTTTTTGTAAACCAATATGTTAAAGATTTGAATATTGCCGAAGATCTGGCTCAGGAGACATTTTTCTATTTGTGGAAAAACAGAAGCAGGCTGGATCCGTCTAAAGGATGCCGTTCTTATTTATTATCCGTAGCAAGGAGCAAATCGCTTAATTATCTCAGAAATATAAAATATGATAAGAAGTATGCCAGTGTCATAAACAGGCAAAACAAGCAGGATGAAGTCTGGAACGATATTTTCAACAGAGACCTGTTGTATAAAATAAATAATGAGATCAACAGACTGCCGGATAAACAGAAAGAGGTAATGATACTGAGCCGTAAAAAATATTTTTCGAATAAAGAAATAGCACAAAAATTGCAAGTGAGTATAAAGACCGTGGAATACAGAATAATGACAGCGTTGAAGCAAATCAGGAAAAATATTGATAATCTTTAGGGGGTATATTAATTTGTGTTTATATATAATATGAGAAAGGCTGATTTAATTAAATTTATTAGCTGCGAACTATCCGTAGGGGAGCGGGAGAGAGTTTCAAGATGGCTTGAGTCTTCCGAGAAGAACAGAGAGTATTTCGAGTATTTAAAGGCTCTCTGGCTTTTGCCTATGCTCCCGGAAGAGAGGGCGGATGAATCCGACTATATGAAATTTAAAAAGCGTTTCAATACTGCCGGAAAGAAGACCGGGAAATTTTATTATTTATCTTTTACTGCCGTTGCCGCATCCGTTCTGTTGTTTTTCCTTTTGACACCGTACTTTAAATCTGCGCCGGATTTTATCGGGAAGGATAAAATACTCATTTCAAATAATGAGGCGGAATTGTTATATTATTGTATGCCTGACGGTAGCAGGATATCCTTGTTCCGTGGAGCTATGATCTCTTACGGCAGCGATTTCCTTTTGAAAAGGAACATATTATTAAATGGTAAGGCCTATTTCGAGATTGCTGCAAATCACGAAGATCCGTTTCATGTTTATACTTCCGATGTGGATATTAAAGTTACGGGAACCAAGTTCATTGTAGACGGCAATAACGAAGGAGGTTTTAAAATCTTTCTGGAGGAAGGGAGAGTTTGTCTGAAACGTATTGAAGGGAGTAAAAAAATAGATATGGTTCCGGGAGATATTGTGGTTATGGATAACGGAATGAATTTTACTAAAATATCAAAAGCGTCTTTGCCTTGGGAAATGAATATTCTAAGAAGCGATCTTTGCTTCGAAAATGTCAGTATGGATATAGTTCTGAAAAAGCTAAGCGCGTATTACAATATATCTTTTATTTGCAGCGATAATATACGCAGATTACTCTTTACGGGAGATCTTAAGGACGAGACGCTGGAATCTTCTCTAAATTTATTTAATCAGACAATGGGTCTGAAGTCGTCTATAAATAAGAATGTTATAACGTTGGAGTAATTCCGGGATAAAAAAAGTTTAAAAAAAACCGGCCCTTATTTAGGGTTGGTTTCTTTTTGTGTTTATACTAGGGAAATATAACCTCTTTAACCTAATTTAATATAATGAGAGAAGAACACTATTTTTCTTGGAAGAGAAAAAGTAATTGTGTCGTGCTTATGGTGGTAATGTTATTTTTAACATTTAATTTAAATCTGTTTGCACAGCAAAAACTTAATTTCTCGTTTAAAAACGTTCCGTTAAAAATCGCTATGACGGAAATTGAAAATCAAAGCGGCTATAAGTTCGTATTCTCCGCCAGTGTGGTAGACGTAAATAAAAACGTCTCGGGAGAATTTAGAAACGCCGCTCTGGATAATGTCCTTCGCGGTCTGCTGGAAGGGATAGATGTCTCTTATAATATCCGCGGTAAACAGATCATTTTAACGGTTGTTGAAAAACAAACTCCTCAAGTGGCGGAGAAGTTGAAAATTTCCGGAAAAGTGACTGATGAAAACGGGTTGCCTTTTCCGTTCCTGAATGTTTTCGATACGGATAATCCGTCTCTGGGTGCTATTACCGATGATGACGGCAAGTATGCAATTGAAGTACCGGCCGGAACTAAAAGCCTGTCTTTTAGTTTTATGGGTTATAAAACCGGAGTGCTTAATATCGGGAAGGGAAGGGTTCTGAATTACCAAATGGAACCTGATGCCCAGAACCTGGAAGAGATAGTGATTGTGGGATTCGGACAACAGAGCAAAGCCAGTGTTTCGGCCGCGGTTTCTTCAGTCAAATCGGATGAAATAGTTAAAAGTCCCGTAGCAAATGTTTCTAATGCTATAGCCGGGCGTGTAGCCGGAATTACCTCTATGCAGGGCAGCGGCCAACCGGGAGATGACGATGCTAAAATAATTGTGCGCGGACAGGGTTCCTGGAATAATGTGGAGCCTTTATATGTGATTGACGGAGTAGAGAGGCCTAAATCTATTTTCTCTACAATGGATGCGAGCGAGATAGAATCGATTTCGGTGCTTAAAGATGCTGCTGCAACGGCGGTATACGGATCAAAAGGAGCTAACGGGGTTCTGCTGATAACATCTAAAAGAGGACAGGAAGGAACTGTAAGCGTAAGCCTGAATGCGGCTACTACTTTGCAGCAATTTACAAGATACCCTGATTATCTTAACTCTTATGAGAGTCTGAAATTATATAATGAGGCTTTAATGAATGACGGGAATGATCCGTTATATTCGGAAGCGGAACTTGAACACTACAGATTGCAGGATGATCCGTACAGGTATCCCGATACGGACTGGTATAAACTGCTAATGAAAAAGGTTGCTCCCCAGTATAATGTCTCCCTGAACGTAAGGGGCGGTTCCAGAACTGTAAGATATTTTGTATCCGGTTCTTTTATACATCAGGACGGGCAGTTAAAAACGGTAGCCAACCGTGTCTATAATCCTAAATTCTCAAACAGGAGATACAGGGTTGCCGCCAATATAGACGCCCTTATTACAAAGGATTTTACCATTACGATAGATTTCGGAGGAAGTGTTTCGGACAGGCGCGATCCTTATGCGCAGTTGGATTTGTTTGCAAAAATGAACAGGGTAGCGCCCTGGTATATGCCTGCATATAATCCCGACGGATCTTATGCAGCTACGGCGGAATATAAGGATGTTAATCCTTTATGGAAAATAAATACCCAGGGCAGCGACCAGAGGAACGGATATAATATAACTTCTTCTGTAAAACTGGCTTATGATTTTAATAAATGGGTAAAAGGATTATCTGTAAATGTAAGGGTAGCTTTCGATTCGTATTTTGTGAACGGTAAATTCTGGACCGAGACCCAATCCACATACCAGTTGGTATCCAGGCCGGGACGAGCCGACAGATATATATCTTTTCTTAAACCGACATTTTTTGCAGGCTCGTCTACCAATAGCTGGGCTACGCCGTGGAGGACACTGGACGGACTGGCAAATATTATATATTCCAGAAAATTCGGAGAACATTCGTTCAGGGTACAGGGAATTGCCGGATTCTCGGAGCACAGGAAGAGAGAGTATATTCCTTATAATTCTACGCATTTCATAGGCAGGGTTAATTACTCATATAAAAATAAATATAATATAGAAGCGAATGCTTCGTACAGGGGATCGGAGAATTTCGCTCCGGGCAGGAGGTTCGGGTTATTTCCTTCGGTTTCGGCAAGCTGGAATGTTTCCAGAGAGAAATTCATGCAGAATATAAAATTTGTGAATAATCTGAAACTGCGTGCATCGTACGGAGTTACCGGAAGCGATTGGGCAGGACGCTATCAATCCGACAGATTCATTTATAAAGGCGGGAAATGGGAGACTTCTACTAAAGATGGCCCGGTATTCGGGTATCAAAGCGGTTCGGACGCCGGTACGTCTACGGAGCCTAATCTTGCCAACCCTCTGGTAACCTGGGAAAAAGCACAACAGGTAAATATAGGGGGAGATATTACTATATGGAAAGACAGGCTGACTCTTTCCTATGACAGGTTCTGGGAAAAAAGAAAGGATGTATTACAGACCTCGCAATCCGTTCCGTCCATTCTTGGAATAGGACTGCCTAAAATGAACATAGGAAAGACCGAAAGGGACGGATGGGAGCTGGAGCTGAGTTATAATCAAAATGTAAATAAGAATTTCGGCTTCTATGTGAAAGGGAACTTATCATTCGTGAAGAACAAGGTCGTGTTCAGGGACGAGCCTGAAAATAAAGACTGGTGGAGGAAAATGGAGGGGAAGCCTATCGGACAGAATTTCGGATATGTTGTGGAAGGATTTTTCAGGAATCAGGAGGAGATAGATAATGCTCCCAAGCAACAGGTCGGCTCTATTCCTATTCCAGGTGATTTCAGATATATGGATTTTAACGGAGACGGGGTTGTGGATAGTTATGACCAGGTTCCGATAGGATATACCGGGTATCCCCGCTACTCTTTCGGATTGTCTTTCGGTTTTAGCTATAAGAATTTTGATTTCAGTGTCTTGTTTCAGGGAACCGCTCAATCCAGCATATTTATCTCAAACTACCTTATGTATGAATTTTATAACAGGGGAAAGGTACAGGATATACATCTGGGCAGATGGACGCCCCAGACTCATGACAGTGCAACGTATCCGGCATTGCATATCGGGTCTACGAGCCAGAATCATGTGCGCAATACATTCTTCTTAAAGGATAATCCTTATTTAAGGCTGAAAAATTTAGAAATCGCCTATAGCCTGGGAAGAAATGCGGCAAAGAAGATAGGAATGAAAGATCTTAGGATATATATAAGCGGCGCTAATCTTATCACGTGGGATAAGTTGAAGGTTGTGGATCCTGAAACTCCTACCGATGAAACGGAGGGCGTTTATCCTCAGGCTAGGAATTTCAGCGTAGGGTTTAATTTTAAATTTTAGGAAAGATGAAGAAATATATCATATATATAATATTTATTTTAGCTTTATTACCGGGGTGTAATAAGTTCCTGGATCAGGCTCCATCTGGAGAACAGGAGAAACAGTATATTTTTGAGGATTATACCAGAGCGAGGAGATATATGGACAGATTATATACCTATCTTCCCAGAGTATGGACAAGCGATAATTCTTATTTTTCCGTATCAAATCCGGGATTCCTGGAGTCGGCTACGGATATGGCGGAATATACGGCATCATACGGAGCTGCTAACAACTCTTTTAATGTAGGTAACTGGCTTTCTTATACGGCTCAGACGGAAGTGGGTTCTCCATGGATCAACTCATATAGGGCATTGAGGGTTGCATATATGTTCCTGGAAAATATGGATAATTTTAATAATGAGCCAGAAGGCAGAAAGGTGAGCATGCGGGGGGAGACGGAATTTATGATAGGCTTTTATTATTTTGAACTGCTTAAACGTTACGGAGGAGTTCCGCTTGTAAAACAAACTCTTGAGATTGACAGCGATATGAATATTCCGAGGTCTTCTTACGAGGAGACCGTCGATTATATTGTGAAGAATCTGGATAATGCTATCGAGAATCTTCCGGACGAGTGGCCTCAGGATGAGTTCGGAAGAGTGCATAAAGCGACAGCTTATGCTTTGAAAAGCAGAGTGCTTTTATATGCCGCCAGTCCTTTGAATAACCCTTCTTCCGATGTCTCTAAATGGAAAGCGGCTGCGGAGGCTGCCAGGGATTGTATAGATTATTGCGACTCCAAAGGGCTTCATCCGCTTTTTAACAAGGCATGGCAGAATATATTTATGAGGAACTATCCTGAAAATATTCCGGAAATAATAATGTTCACGAACTGGGGAAGCAATTATGTTAATTTTAAGTCGTTTGTAATATATTACGGCCAGGCTTCTCCTGGCGAGGGTTTTCAGGGGTACGGAAGCAATACGCCTACTCAGAATTTCGTAGACCGTTTCGAGGTCATAAAATATGATGCGCAGGGTAATGCAACGGGAACGGAGAAGTTTGACTGGAATAATCCCGAGCATGTTAAAAATATTTATAAGAACAGAGATCCGAGGTTTTATTATTCGGTATTGTATAATGACGTGTATTGGATAAAACGTAAAATAGAAACATGGCGCGAGGGAAATACTTTCGGGAAAGACAGAAACCCTAAAGATCATCTGTTCACCAGAACCGGATATTATCTGAAAAAATTTTGGCCTAAAGAGTGTTACAGTTACGATCAGGTCGGTTCGAGCCAGATGACGGGGTTTTATATTAGATACGGCGAAATAATCCTCAATTATGCGGAGGCTATGAATGAAGTTTACGGCCCTGATAACGATGGCCTGGGCAGAGAAAACATAATGACTGCGCGGGATGCGGTGAACAGGATACGGGCAAGGCTCGTCTGTCCTCCGAGCGATGAGATAAAAGGGGAGAAAGATGATTTTTATGCGGTATTGGTAGAGAGGAACAGTAATCCCGATTTTCCTGTATTGAAAAACGGTATGCCTCCCGTTCCGGAAGGCCTGGATAAAAATTCGATGAGGGAGAGAGTACGTAATGAAAGAGTTATAGAGCTTTCTTTTGAAGGTCATTATCTGTATGATATTCTGAGATGGAAAGAAGGGAAGGCTCATATGGGAGCGATATACGGAGTTGATGTGGTTAAATCAGGAGATACGTTTACGTATAGCCGGATAAAAGTTGAAGACAGGGTGTTCGACGAGGGCAGAATGTACAGGTATCCTATTCCTAGGGACCAGATATATATTATGGGAATAGAACAAAATCCCGGCTGGTAACATAAAAAAGAGAATTTTTAAGGTATGAAACTAAAAAGTTTTTAAACGATTATGAATTATTATAAAAATAAAAAAAATAAGACATTGTATAACGGTCTGCTATATTTTACCGTTTTTATGATGTTATGCGGTTTGTTCTCTCCTGTTCCCTGTTTTGCGGATAAAAAGAAGCAGGATCCTGTAATTATATACGGAGAGATCGTTTCCGACAGGGGCGTACCTGTTATGGGCGCTGTGATAAGCGTACAGGAGTCTTCTGCGCATGCTTTATCGGACGAGATGGGAAATTTTATGATCGAGCTGCCCAGATTGAAATCTGTTCTGGTAGTGGAGGCGGAAGGGTTTGATCGTTACAGTACCGTAGTTTTAAACGGAAACAGGCAAAAGATAATCTTGAAGGCATCGGTTGAAGGGCAGGGGGTGAAAGATAAAGTAAATATGCCATGGATGACAACGGATAAAAGAAGTCTTACGGCTTCCGTATCTACGATTACCCACGCGGAGTTGAGGAAAAGTCCTACAATGAGGCTTAATCAGGCTTTGTCGGGAAGATTGCCGGGACTTAATGTTGTTGCGGGATCTGCATTTCCGGGCGATGAGGCAGGATCGTTGCGTATAAGAGGTATCAGGACGCTGGAAAACGACGGTATGAATAACATGAAGAAAGGGGGATACGGAGTACCTATTGTGATAGTTGACGGATTTGAACGCGGATTTAAGGATTTTGATGCGAACGAAGTAGAGTCGTTCAGTATTCTGAAAGATGCAGCCGCTACCGCAATATACGGCTCCAGAGGAGCGAACGGAGTTATACTTGTTACTACAAAAAGAGGACAGGAAAACCGCAGGACGATTGATGTGGAATTCTCGTCCGGAATAGTAAGGGCTACGAACCTGCCGGAGTTCCTTCCTGCCGAGGATTATGCGGTGTTGCATAATGAGGCGCGTATTAATGACGGCCTGGAACCTTTGTACACCCAGGAAGATATACAAAAATATAAAGACGGTTCCGATCCGCTGGGACATCCGAATGTGGATTATTATAAAGAGTTTGTAAAACCTTTGACGCACCAGGTAAAAGCGGCGCTCTCTTTATCGGGAGGCAACAGGATCGTGAAATATTTTGTTTCGTTATCATATAATAATCAGGGTGGATTATATAAGAGAATCAATGAAGATCCTTCTATTGAAACCAAGTTGAGATATTCGAGGTATAATGCAAGGACAAATTTGGATGTGCAGGTATTTAAAAGACTTTCGGCCAGTTTTAATTTATCGGGAAGGATAGAGGACAGGAGGTATCCTACCTCTACGGGTTCCACAATATTTCAGATGTTTTCCCGTTATCCTTCGAATGCTTTCCCTTTGGAGTTTACGGGTATTGACCCTGTTCTCAATAAAGAGATAAAGATGCTAGGAGGAAACGCCCTGTACACTTCAAATCCTCTGGGAGAACTCTCTTATAGCGGCGCTTATGAGAATACTAAAAGATATTACCAGCTTGGCGTTCAGCTTCACCATGATATGGATTATCTGACAAAGGGGCTTAAAGCGAATTTTGAGTTCAATACGGACGGATATAATTATGTCCGCACTTACACGGACCGTCAGTATCTTGTATGGGAAAGGATTTTGAATCCTGATGGTTCCGTAAACAGATACAAATCATATAATACGGAGAGCACTTTGAAAAGAGGATGGAACGGCTCCGCTACAGAGCAATGGTCGGGGCTTACTCTTAATTTTATATATGACCGGACTTTCGGGATGCATAAAATTAACGGACTGTTGATGTACCGTCAGTTCAGAACTACATATGAGAATGCGAACCAGCCCGACAGGAAAAACCAGGATTTTGTTTTCAGGGGAAATTATTCTTTCAAGAACAGATATTTCCTGGATGTTACCGCAAATTATTCCGGAACGGATAATTTTTATCTTACGGATGCTCCACGCTCTTTATTTCCGGCGGCTTCTCTTTCATGGATAATTTCGGACGAGCCCTGGATGAAAAATGATTTTATGCAACTGCTCAAATTAAGGGCGTCATGGGGTATTACAGGAAATGACGAATATACTTTTGCAGATGTTAACGGTCTTAAATACCGTTTCCCTTACAGGGACAGATGGTGGAGCCAGTCCGGTGCTCATGCCTGGGGAATTGCCCGAACATCGGTTCCTAATGTCGTAAGGGAGGGAGTGGTTCCCAACCGGGCATTCGCCATTGAAAAGTCGCGTATGGTTAATGTGGGTCTGGATGCCAGATTCTTCGGCAGGAGACTCTCGGTTTCGGCGGATGTGTTTTTTGAAAAAAGATACAATATATATACAAGGGGAGACGGTTCTGTTCCGCTTGTATTCGGAGTGCGGAGTGATAACCTGCCTATATTGAATAACGGGGAAGTAGACAGTAAAGGAGGAGAAATATCCCTCGGCTGGATACATACTGCGGGAAATTTTACATATTGGGCTAACGGATATGTGGATTATTCTACAAGTAAGATAGTCAATATGGATGAACCTGCTAAGGATGATGCGTACAGGGTTGAGACCGGAGGAAGCGTCAGACAGGATTACGGACTTGTAGCCCTGGGATTATTTAAGAACTATGACGAGATCAATTCCAGTCCTGCGCAGATGTTCGGGCCTTACCAACCGGGAGATATTAAATATGCAGACCTGAACCATGACAATGTGATTGATGCTAATGATTATACCAGGATAGGTTCCGGAACTTTCCCTAAAGTGGGATTTGCATTGGAACTCGGACTGAAATATAAAAACCTGGATTTATCCGTGCTGTTCCAGGGGGCGAGCGGCAGGAGCCATTATCTTAGCAATAATGCTATGAGGGCTTTTAAAGATAATGGTAATGTTTCAAAATATGCCTTAAACCGTTATACCGATCAGGCAAGTTGGGAAACGGCTACTTATCCTAGATTAACAACTGTTGCTAATGACAATAACTGGCGTGTTTCTACGTATTGGCTGAAAGATGCAACATACATCAGACTTAAAAACTTCGAACTCGGGTATAACTTTTCCGAAAGAATTGCAAGAAAAATCGGGATGTACGGGTTAAGGCTTTATTTTAATGCTTATAATCTGTTTACAATCGATAATATGGACGGTATGGATCCGGAAGATACCAATGCGGGAATAAACTCTTATCCTCAGGTACAGATATTTAATTTTGGTTTAAACCTTAAATTTTAATGGCTATGAAAAGATATATAACTATAATAATCTGTCTGATCGCACTGTATGGCGCCGCTTCCTGCGAGCGTTCCTATCTTTATCCCTGGCCTCCGGACGGGGCCAGAACTCCGGAGGACGTATGGAGTTATTATGATTATTCCAAAGGTTTTCTGGATGCTGTTTCGGCCGATAATATGTTAAGCGGTATATACAGCGATGTACAGGGGTATGGAAACTTTGCATCGGCATGCGATGAGGCCGAACACTCGAATCCGGCCGGAGCTGTACAGAGATTTACTAACGGTATATGGAATCCCACCAATGTTCCCGACGTCTATTACGGCGGCCCGTGGAGCAGTTATAGAAGGTTCAATACGCCGTGGACCAATAGTTATGAGGGGATAAGAAGGGTAAATATCTTTCTGGAGAATGTTGATAATTCGGCTCTGATAGATGATCCTGCGAATCCGGCAAGGGCGTACGAAAGGACTTATGAGAAGGGTTTTGCCTTTTTCCTTAGAGCCTGGTTCCAGTTTGACCTGTTCCGCAAATACGGATGTTTTCCTATTTCAAAGAAAAGCCTTACTATCGAAGACGATTTGTTTTTTCCGAAAAATACCCTTGCGGAGTGTTATGAGGCTATTCTGGAAGATTGCAACAAAGCTATAGAGATGCTTCCTACATTATGGGATGACAATAACTGGAGTAAAGCGAATAAAGGAGCGGCTTATGCTCTGAAATCGAGACTGATGTTATACTATGCGAGTCCGTTGTTCCAGGGTGAATTTGAAAACCTGGGGATAGCCGCGAATTCTACCGGGGATGTCGAGAGATGGAAAAGAGCCGTAGCGGCTGCAAGAGAGATGATAAATAATAACCCGTTCTTCAACCTTATGCCCGTTACCAAATTTACCGAGCAATACGGAAGTGCCGGAACATATAGTTATGAGGTGGGACTCAAGGTTAATCTTGCCCAGAAAGAGATTATATGGGGATCTCCGGCTTCGGCAAATATATCTTATTATGATGAAAGGTATAATATGCCGGCAGGTATAGAGGGGTGTAACGGATTTACTAATCCTACCCAGGATATTGTTGATGCTTTCGAGGTTGTTACCGGGCAGGGAACAAGCCAGGCGAAAGCCGTCCCATTCGATTGGAATAATCCTGAGCATGCAAAAAATCCTTATGCCAAAAGGGATCCGAGATTCTATGCCTCAATTATGTATAACGGGTTGAAATGGGGATTGAATGCATCGAGGCGTTTTACGGTGGATACCTATGAAGGCGGGGTGCATAGAAACCCTGTCAATCCCAATTCGACTAAAACCGGTTATTATTTAAGAAAGTTCTTTACTGAAAATTTTTATGCGTATAAGACAAATTTTTATACTAAAGCGCTGAGACACAGGAGTGAACTCCGGGTCGCTGAAATAATACTAAATTATGCGGAGGCTATGAATGAGGTTTACGGGCCGGAAGGTTCCGATCCTGAAGGTGGGCTGAGTTACGGTGCCGCAACGGCGCTGGAAGCTGTTAATCTTATACGGGCAAGAGTAAAGATGCCCGCTATCGTCAATGGATTATCGAAAGACCAGATGAGGGAGAAAATAAAACATGAGAGGAGGATAGAGCTTTGCTTCGAGGGACATAGAATGTATGATTTAAGACGCTGGAAAGAGGGAAGCAAACTGGGAGAAGCCATACACGGCGTTATTATCACCCCTACGGGATTCGTTAATAACAAGCCGGAAGGATTTACTTATAAGGTTGTGAAAGTCGAAGACAGGGTATGGCGCGACTGTATGTACTGGTGGCCTATACCGTATTCGGAAATTGTAAAATATTCGGGCAGGCTGATACAGAATCCCGGCTGGAGTAATTAATACGGGTAGCTTATGTTAAATGAAAAAAATTTTTTAAACGTATGAAAAAGTTTTGTTTTGTAATAATATTGATGTCGTTTTTAATGCAGGGTTGTTCTGAAGATATATGGCTGGATCATAATGATCCGCGTGTATATATTCCTAAGAACGGGTTCAGTATTAATAAAGCGTGGCTCCTTGAGTCCGGCGAGTATACGATAGAATTGTCCGCATATTGTTCGGGATTACGACCCGATAACAGGAAAGACGATATTGTCGTGGAGTATACAGTTGAACCTAAGATGATTGACGATTATAATAATGATGTAACCCAGGAATATTCGGGTATGATTTCCCTGCTTCCTGCCGATTGTTATACTTTATTAAGCGAAAAAATCGTTATTCCGGAAAGCAAGTCCCACGGAGAGATAGGGATAAAAATAAACCTCGGCAGGATGAAGGAACTGGGGCTTAAGCCCAATGAGATAAAATATGCTATTCCCGTGAGGCTTAAAGCTACGTCGAAATATAATCTGAAGGATAATGAAAATATGCTTTCGGCTATTTATTGCGTTACTATTGACGAGCCGG
>CAYVED010000066.1:0-12846 GCA_964449975.1 uncultured Muribaculaceae bacterium | reverse complement strand
AAGTTGCGAATGTGGATGGAGCGATGGCTCGCCGCATTTTGGAGGCTTGCCTGTATTCCTGTTAAAATGAAGATAGAGGGAAGGGTGGTTTCAGGCTTGCTGGATATAGCGACTGTAACTCATCCGGATCACAGAGGCAGAGGATTATTTAAGAAACTGGCCGGGATCACTTTTAATTATGCCAAAGAAAACGGATATGAGTTTATTTTGGGAGTCGCCAATGCCAGCAGTTTTCCCGGATATATGAAATATTTCGATTTTAAATTCGTTTCTAAACTGGATGTAAAAATCGGAATAGGGGTGGATATATTTCCAAGACAGGAAAAGACGTTTTCTATGTATTGGAACGAGGAATCTTTAATCTGGAGATTAGGTAAGCCGGAATATTCTTCAAAAAATAATGTTGTATACGGGGAAGTGCCTTTCAGGTCATTTAAAAGCGTACCTGGTCTGAAATTATTGATGGGAGGCTATCAAAGAGATCTGGTAGATAAATTAAAACTCGGCAGAACAAACTTCGTCCTCCATCCCGTCAATCTTTATATAGGTTTGGGGGCGGATACTTCCGGTGGATTGTATTTTAATATTCCCGGGTTTATTAAACATTCTCCGTTTAATTTGATATTTATGGACTTGACCGGCAAATTACCTGAGATAAATAAAGATAATATATTTTTTCAATTAGCTGATTTTGACGTTGCATAGCTTTATCTGGAAATGAATATACTTACGTTCGATATAGAAGATTGGTGGATTTATGAACGTTATAATATAGGAAAGGCGTCGGATTATCTGCCGAGACTGGAATATTATCTTAATAATATTCTCGACAGGTTAGATGAAAAACAGATTAATGCGACATTTTTTTGTTTAGGTATTATGGCGGAGAAATATCCGGGTATTGTCAAGTCGATTGTCCGGAGAGGACATCAAATAGGGTGTCATTCATATAGCCATGACTTTTTTGGTAGTTCGAGCTATAAAGAATTCAGCGACGATACGAAGAAAGCGCTGGAAATACTGGAAAATATAACAGGAAGCAAAATAACGGCTTATCGTGCTCCGGCTTTTTCGATAACGGAAAATAATAAATGGGCTTTGGAGATACTTGTACGGAACGGTATTCTGTATGATTGTTCTATTTTTCCGGCAAACAGGAGTTTCGGAGGTTTCCCGAATTACATATCGGACAAACCTGCGGTTATTTTATATAACGGACTTAGAATTAAAGAATTCCCGATTAGCTTAACCCGTGTGTTTGGAAAAGAGATCGCATATTCGGGGGGCGGGTATTTCCGATTATTTCCATATGCAAAATTGAAAACCGTTATTAGTGGAAGCGGGTATGTGATGACATATTTTCATATTAAAGATTTCGACAGGGAACAGGAAAAGAAATTCGGATCGCTTGCTGGTGAGAATGCCGTTATCCGGTATTTTAAAAATTATTACGGGTTATCTTCTTGTTTTTCAAAGTTTAATAAAATGTTAGACGATTTCCGATTTATTAGTTTAGAACAGGCGGATAAAATAATTAATTGGGATAAAGCTGAAGTCATTGAATTATAGGTGGTTATATAGTGTAGAGAGTGTAAAATTATGTACAGGCATTTTCTTAAAAGATTATTTGATTTTTTAATTTCATTGATTATACTGATTTGTATATCGTTTTTCTTAGCTGTTATTATATTCTGGCTTCATTTTGCAAACAGAGGGGCCGGTGTTTTCTTTTTACAGGAACGTCCGGGGAAAAACGGACGGATTTTCAGGGTGGTAAAATTCAAAACAATGACCGATGAGCGGGATGTATCCGGTGAGCTGTTGCCAGATGCGCAAAGGCTGACAAAAGTAGGGAAATTCGTACGTTCTTCTTCGATAGATGAATTGCCCCAGTTATTTAATGTACTGAAAGGAGATATGGCGTTAATCGGGCCGAGACCTTTATTGGTGCGATATTTACCACTATATACTAAAGAGCAGGCACGCAGGCACGAGGTACGCCCCGGTATTACAGGATGGGCGCAGGTAAATGGCAGGAATGCTATAAGCTGGCGGCAGAAATTTGAGTATGATGTATGGTATGTGGATAATATTTGTTTTGCATTGGATTGTAAAATAATTTGGAGGACAGCGATGAGTGTAATCAGAAGAAGAGATATTAACTCACAAACATCCGCTACAGTGGAGGTTTTTACAGGAAACGAAATATGATATTGTACGGAGCGGGTGGACACGCAATTGTTATTATAGATATCCTGCAATCTGTGGGAATACGGCCTGAGTATATAGTTGATGATAACCCCAACTTAAGATCATTGCTTGAGTTTGAGGTTCGAAGAAATAGCGGTAAGTATAAGAATGCGATAATTTCAATCGGTAGAAACGAAATCCGTAAATTAATCAGTGAAAAGATAATAGTAGATAGATTCCTTACGGCAATTCACCGCTCTTCTATAGTGTCTGGATATTCAAGTATTGACAATGGTACTGTGGTCATGCAGGGGGCAATTATCCAGAGTTGTGCAAATATAGGAAAACATTGTATAATTAATACCGGAGCAAAAATAGACCACGAATGTAAAATCGGCAACTTTGTACATATCTCTCCTGCTGCTACTTTATGTGGAAATGTTGAAGTCGGCGAAGGAAGCTGGATCGGAGCAGGTGCTGTTGTAGTTCCCGGCGTAAAGATCGGTTCGTGGAGTTTAATTGGTGCCGGCTCAGTCGTAACAAAGGATATCCCTGATAATGTATTAGCGTTCGGAAATAAATGTAAAGTTATTAAATCAAGATGATTATGTCAGAAAGAATATTGCTTTCTCTGGCTCATATCGGAGATAATGAGCGTAAATTTGTTAGAGAGGCATTCGATACCAATTGGATTGTGCCTCTCGGCCCTAATGTGAACGGATTTGAGGCTGATCTCATAAAGTTTCTGGGAGGGGCAAAGCCAGTAGTCGCGCTGAGTGCCGGTACTGCGGCTTTGCATCTGGCTTTGATATTGTTAGGAGTAGAGTACGGTGATGAAGTTATTTGCCAGTCATTTACTTTTGCCGCTTCTGCCAATCCGATTACATATCTGGGGGCCAAGCCAGTGTTTGTAGGAAGTGAAGCCGATACTTGGAACATGTCTCCTTTATTCCTGGAAAAAGCGATCATGGACAGGATTGAAAAAACCGGGAGAAAACCTAAGGCTATTATCCCCGTACATCTTTACGGAATGCCTGCAAAAATGGATGAGATAACGGTAATTGCCGGAAAATATGAGATTCCTGTAGTTGAGGATGCGGCAGAAGCCGTAGGCTCGGCCTTTGACGGTAAAAAGTGCGGTACACTCGGAGAGTTCGGTATTTTTAGTTTTAACGGGAATAAAATCATTACCACTTCGGGAGGCGGGGCGTTGATTTGTTCTACGGAGCAAGCGGCCAAAAGAACTATGTTTCTTGCAACTCAGGCACGTGATAATGCTCCTCATTACCAGCATTCGGAAATAGGTTATAATTACAGGATGAGTAATGTCTGCGCCGGAATCGGAAGAGGACAGTGCGAGGTGTTGCCGTTACGTGTAAAAAGAAGGAGGGAGATAAATAATATCTACAGGGAAGCGTTTTCCGGAACGAAAGGTATTTCTTTTCAGACGGAACCCGATGAAAAGTATTTTTCTAATTATTGGCTGACTTCAATAATCGTAAATCCGGGAAAAACGGGAGGGGTTACCCGCGAGGATATTCGTCTTGCCTGTGAGGCCGCAAATATTGAATCCCGCCCGTTATGGAAGCCAATGCATCTGCAACCCGTTTTCGCTGATGCACCGTTTTATGGGGATGGCACCAGTGAAAAACTGTTTAATGATGGATTGTGTTTGCCTTCAGGCACTTCTCTAACAGATAAACAGATTTATCGTGTAATAGAGGTGGTGACTGAAAGGCTAAAGAGAGGGGGTTGAAACACGCAAAATAACATCCGGTGATATGCAGATGCAATTATGCGGAAAATATCAAAATGGATTTACCGCCGCGACACACACCGGAAATGGAGATAATCTGCTTATGATCTGTAGGGATTTTCATTATTCCCACTCTATTGTGGCTGGCGGTTTGGATGATATATCGTAAACAACGCGGTTCACTCCGCGTACTTTGTTTATGATTTCATTGGAAACTTTTGCAAGGAAGTCGTACGGAAGATGCACCCAGTCGGCCGTCATACCGTCGTTTGATGTTACGGCACGCAGTGCTATGGTGTATTCGTATGTACGTTCGTCTCCCATAACTCCTACGCTTTTTATAGGAAGCAGGATTGTGCCTGCCTGCCAGATAGCGTCGTACAGCGCGATTTTATGCGCGGTATCCCCGGTATGAGAGGCAGATGCGGAGTTATATGCGGCAGATGTTGTTTTATTGCCTGCGGGTACTGCTTCCGTTGCCGATGCCGCTGCGTTTGCCGCCGCGCTGAATCCGTTTGCGGCAGGCGGCAGGGTAGTCATGTAGTTGCGCAGGGAATTGATATATATATCGTCCGCATTTTTGAGTATATCCAGTTTTTCCCGCGTGATCTCTCCGAGAACCCTTATTCCGAGTCCGGGGCCGGGAAACGGATGCCTGGCTATAAGTTCCCTTTTTATTCCCAGGGCAATGCCTACGCGCCTTACTTCGTCTTTAAACAGGGAACGCAGCGGTTCTACTATTTTTAATTTCATTCTCTCCGGCAGTCCCCCCACATTATGATGCGATTTTATTGTTGCAGAAGGGCCGTTTACGGAACATGACTCTATTACGTCGGGATAAATAGTCCCCTGCGCCAGCCATTTGGCATTTTCTATTTTGTGCGCCTCCCGGTCGAATACATCTATAAATACGCGCCCTATGGCTTTGCGTTTTCCTTCAGGATCGGAAATCCCTCCGAGGGCCGCAAGAAATTCTTCGGCAGCGTCTACACCCGTCACATTCAATCCCATATCTTTATAGGAAGCAAGTACCCCTGCAAACTCGTTTTTGCGGAGCAGCCCGTTGTCTACGAATATGCAATGCAGGTTCTTCCCGATAGCTTTGTTCAGCAGTACCGCTGCAACGGTAGAATCAACTCCTCCGCTAAGGCCTAATATAACCCTGTCGTTCCCCAGTTTCTCTTTAAGCCCGGCTACTGTGCTCTCTATGAAAGAGTCTGCGGTCCAGTCTCCCTTGCAGCCGCAGATGCCGTAAACGAAGTTGCGCAACATATCGCCGCCGTTTTCGGAATGGAATACTTCCGGATGATACTGGAAAGCATAAGTAAGCTCCCCTTCTATGCGGTATGCGGCGTATTTTACATCATGCGTAGATGCTATCAGTTTCGCTCCTTCGGGCAGTTTGTTGATAGAGTCCCCGTGGCTCATCCAAACCTGTGATCGTAATGGTATGTCTTTAAATAACGGACATTCTTGTTCTTCTATGGTAAGGATAGCCCTGCCGTACTCCCTGGTTGAAGAAGCATTTACTTCTCCTCCGAAATGATGTGCTATATATTGAGCCCCGTAACATACTGCAAGCAGAGGCATTTTACCTTTAATATTATTTAAATCCGCTTTCGGGGCCTGGTTGTCCCTTACGGAGAACGGACTGCCGCTCAGGATAACGCCTTTAACCGAGCCGTCCAGGTCAGGTACATTATTAAAAGGGTGGATTTCGCAGTAAACATTCAACTCGCGGAGCCTTCGTCCGATAATCTGTGTAAATTGCGAACCGAAATCAAGAATGAGGATTTTCTCTACCATTTGAATAAAAAATAAAAATTTAATGGGCAAAAATACTACAAAAAAATAATTATTTCTACTTTTGCAGCCGAATTATGCAAAATATTAGAAACATAGCAATTATTGCTCACGTAGACCACGGTAAGACCACTCTCGTGGATAAAATGATTCTCCAGGCGCAGATTACGAGAAACGCGGAGAAAGCCGGTGAGCTTATTCTGGATAATAATGATCTGGAAAGGGAAAGAGGTATAACCATTCTTGCGAAGAATGTAAGCGTACCTTATAAGGGTTACAAAATTAACATCATCGACACGCCGGGACATGCCGACTTCGGAGGTGAAGTTGAAAGGGTGCTGAACATGGCGGACGGGGTTCTGCTGCTGGTGGATGCTTTCGAGGGGACGATGCCGCAAACGCGGTTCGTACTGAAAAAAGCCGTTGAAATGGGTAAAAAGCCCGTAGTTGTAATAAATAAAGTGGATAAGCAGAATTGCCGTCCCGACGAAGTGAACGAACAGGTGTTCGATCTTATGTTCACCCTTAATGCTACAGAGGAGCAGCTCGATTTCAAGACTGTTTACGGAAGTGCAAAGCAGGGGTGGATGTCTCTTGACTGGAGAAAACCGTCCAATGATATAATACCTCTGCTGGATACCATACTTGAAGAGATTCCTGCTCCCGTGCAGGAGGAGGGAACGCCGCAGATGCTTATTTCGTCGCTCGAATATTCCCCTTATGTGGGACGTATAGCGGTAGGCAGGGTAAAAAGGGGAACGCTTAAAGCGAACCAGCCGGTTACTCTATGCAAAAGGGACGGTACTGTGGAAAGGAGCCGTATAAAAGAACTTATGATCTTCGACGGGCTTGGAAAGGCTAAAGTAGAGCAGGTGCAGTGCGGAGATATTTGCGCTGTGGTAGGTGTGGAAGGGTTTGAGATAGGCGATACCATTGCCGATTATGAAAACCCGGAGGCGCTTCCCCCTATAATGGTTGATGAGCCTACCATGAGCATGCTTTTCTGTATCAACGATTCTCCCTTCTTCGGACGCGAGGGGAAATTCGTTACTTCCAGGCATCTTAAAGAGAGACTGGAGAAAGAGTTGGAGAAGAACCTGGCCCTTAGGGTAAAAGAGGGGGTTACATCAGATTCTTTCGTGGTATACGGGAGAGGCGTTTTGCATTTATCGGTGCTTATAGAGACTATGAGGCGCGAAGGGTTCGAATTACAGGTGGGGCAGCCTAAGGTTATAGACAAAAATATAAACGGAGTACGTTGCGAGCCTGTGGAACATCTCACCATAGACGTTCCGGAAGATAAAGTGGGGAGCGCTATAGAGCTTACTACCAGAAGGAAAGGTTCTCTGTTGCATATGGAGCACAGAGAAGATAGAGTGCACCTCGATTTCGATATACCGGCAAGGGGCATTATAGGATTAAGGAGCAATCTGCTTACAGCTACAGCGGGGGAAGCTATTGTGGCGCACCGTTTTAAGGGATACGAACCTTATAAAGGGGAGATAGAGAAGCGTACCAACGGTTCGCTGGTTTCTCTGGAAACCGGTACGGCCATAGCTTATTCTATGGATAAGCTGCAGGACAGGGGACGTTTCCTTATATTTCCCGGAGAGGATATATATATGGGGCAGGTAGTAGGGGAGCATACCCGTTCGGAAGATCTTGTGGTAAATATATGCAAGACAAAGAAACTGACTAATATACGTGCTTCCGGATCGGATGATAAGGTAGTACTGCCTCCTCCCGTGCAGTTGAGCCTCGAGGAGATGCTGGAGTATATACAGGAGGACGAATTTGTAGAAGTAACGCCTAAGTCAATGCGTATCAGAAAGATATATCTGGACGAAAATGAGCGTAAAAGGCGTAGGAATAATGCGGGCGCGTAAGTACGGTCATTAGAATTTAAAGGGATCGATCCCGTACGCTTATGAAATTGTACGGGATCTTTGCAAGGTACGCTTGCAAAACGAATGTACGGAAAGCCGTATCAGGAAAGGTCAAGCCGATTTTTACTGGAATGACTTGAATACTGATGAATCTTTTTGTCGGAGATAGAATTTTGATAAATAGAAATATTTTCATACCTTTGCACGCCTTAATGTACAGGGAGGAAAAGATGACTGGGAATAAGGATTTTATAATTCAAATCAAAGGCTTGCAGGCCGGTAAGCATGAGTATGAGTTTTCCGTGGACGGCTCTTTTTTTAAGAGATTCGAGAACTCGCAGATACTCGATGCTTCCCTTTCCGTTGGAGTGGAGCTTGAAAAGGGCGGAGGATGGATGAACCTGAACTGTAATATTGCAGGAACGGTTGCAGTAGAATGCGACAGGTGTCTTGACGAGTTGGAAATACCAATGAATTTCAGCGCTTCGGTGGCCGTGAAATCCGCCGTGACGGATGATGATCCGCAGGATGACGGATTCATAATCATAGACCCCTCTGAAGGAGAACTGGATCTTACCCAGTTTATTTATGATTATATATGTATAAACCTTCCTTTACAGAAGGTGCATTCAGAGGGCGGATGTAATACGGAGATGATGAGGAAACTGGGTGAAGTGAAATATGAAAACAAGCAGGAAGGGACGGGAAATCTGCCTTTTACCGGGCTTCTGGGATTGGTTGAACAGGGAAAAGGAAAATAATTTACAAAGAATATAACAATTAAAAATATTTAAGAGATGGCACATCCTAAGCACAAAATTTCAAAACAACGCAGAAACAAACGCAGAACTCATGATAAAGCAGTAGTACCTACGCTTGCAACATGTTCTAACTGCGGAGCTACAGTAATGTATCACCATGTTTGTCCTGAGTGCGGTTATTATCGCGGCCGCCTTATCATAGCAAAAGCCAATGCGTAGTTTTACGCCAAAGACGTTTGTATGATAAAAATCGGCATTGATGCAATGGGAGGAGACTACGCCCCGGAGAATGTAATTTTAGGGGCAATTGAGGCTTATTCCCATATAGATGCCGGAACAAAAATTTTTTTGATAGGAGATCAGAAAAAGATTACCGAGGTCTGCCGGCATTACGGCATCGACACCGGTAATTTTGTTATAGTACATGCCTCGCAATCCATAACTATGGGGGAGCACCCGGTTAAGGCTTATCTCAAAAAAGCCGATTCCAGTCTGAACGTGGGATTCAATCTGCTTGCAAAAGGGGAAATAGACGCCCTTGCAAGCGCGGGCAATACCGGGGCTATGCTCACGGGATCTTTGCACACGGTAAAGACGCTTCCTGGAGTGTTGAGGCCCTGCATATCGGCACAGATACCGCTTGTGAACGGAAAGAACATGCTTATACTGGATGTGGGATTCAACTCCGATACGAAGCCGGATGTACTATATCAGTTTGCGATACTCGGGTCGATATACGCCCGTACGATGATGGGGATTGAGAATCCGCGCGTAGCCCTGCTCAATATAGGAGAGGAAGACGAGAAAGGAAATATGGTTACCAGGGAGGCTCATAAAATAATGAGCGATTCGGCGGATTTTAATTTCGTGGGGAATATGGAGGCGAACCTGCTTTTCAGCGGCTCTATTGCAGACGTTCTTGTCACCGACGGATTTGTCGGGAATATATGTCTTAAACAGGCGGAAGGGATGTACGCCCTCGTAGCCAGGCTTGGGGTGAATCATCCGTTTTTGAACAGATTTAATTACGAGTACTATGGCGGAACCCCGGTGCTGGGAATATCCGCACCGGTTATAATAGGTCACGGAGCGTCAACTCCGCTTGCTATAAAAAATATGATACTGGAAGCGGAAAAAGCCACGAAAAACGGACTGGTTGAAAAACTCAGGGCCGCAATGAAAATAGCCGGATAAACAAACCTACAAAAATGAGCAACAAAAGAGCAATAATTACAGGAATCGAGGCTTATGTGCCCGATTATATTTTAACTAACGATGAACTTTCCACGTTGGTGGATACTTCCGACGAATGGATAATGAGCCGTGTGGGAATCAAAGAGAGGCATATATTAAAACAGGACGGCCTGGGGACGTCGTATATGGGAGAGCAGGCCGTAAATAAGCTGCTTGCCGCCACCGGAACCAGGCCGGAAGAGATAGATATGCTGTTGTGCGCTACCGTTAGTCCCGATATGCTTTTTCCCGCCACTGCGAATATCATAAGCGATAAATGCGGAATACTCAATGCGTGGGGATACGATATTAACGCCGGATGCTGCGGTTTTATTTTCAGTTTGGAAACCGTACGGACTTTTATAGAGACGGGGCGTTACAAAAAAGCCGTGCTTGTTTGCGGAGAAAGGATGAGCGGCATGACCGATTACACCGACAGGGCTACATGTCCTTTGTTCGGAGATGCTGCCGTTGCCATGCTTATCGAGCCTACGGATGATCTTTCTCTGGGCTTCCAGGATTCCATGATGCATGTGGACGGGGTAGGACGTCACTATCTGTACCAGACTGCCGGCGGCTCCCTTTATCCCCCTACAATAGATACGGTAACGAAACGCCAGCACTATATACACCAGGAGGGGCAGCCGGTATTTAAATATGCGGTTTCGCGTATGGCGGACGTATCTGTGGCTATTATGGAGAAACATAATCTTACGGCCGACGACATTGCATACCTTATACCCCACCAGGCGAATCTGCGTATCATAGATGCCACCGGCCGCAGGATGGGATTGTCCAACGACAAGATACTTATAGATATAGAAAAATTCGGAAATACCGCAGGAACATCTATTCCGTTGGCCTTGTGGGATTTCAAACATAAATTCAAAAAAGGCGATACCCTTATATTCTCCGCGTTCGGCGCCGGATTTACATGGGGATCCGCAATATACCGCTGGGCTTACTAAGCAAATAATTCATACCGGGAGTTGTCTTAAAAGAAAAAATTATTATCTTTGCATTCCCAAACAGACGGCCTCATAGTTCAAGGGATAGAACGGAAGTTTCCTAAACTTTAAATACAGGTTCGAGTCCTGTTGAGGCTACGGAGAGCGACTCAATATTTTGGGTCGCTTTTTGTATATACAGCAGCATTGTTTAATCGTAAAAAATAAGATATGAGAAAATCGTTCTTTCTGATATTGTTGCTGCTCTGCGGAGTGGTGCTGCAGGCGCAGGAGCATGACTTAATTCCTTCTCCCGACAGGGATTTGTTTGCAAGGATAAGCCGGATAATACACTTGCCGCAAGGCACTCATAAGATATATAACGGAAAAGGCTCGTCTGTATTCGACGTGCTTTATACCATAGTGGCCGCTCCTGCATCATGGACTGTGTATAAAGGCGGAACGAAGAGCGTATTCGATATATTATATTCGGTTAAACGTTCGGGAAACAATTATTTAATCTATAAAGGCAGTTCCGATTCCAGCTTTAATATTCTCTATACTATAAAGCTTACCGGCAGGGGATATGAGATTTATAAGGGGAACTCTACCTTCTCATTTGATTTGTTATATTCTTACGAAAGAGACTGAAAAGATATGACGGAGCAGGAGTATAAAAAAGAGATCGACTTTATATTTAACCGATTCCCAAGTTATCAGAAAGCAGGTAAAACGGCATATAAGCCGGGCATAGAGACCATGCATCTGATGGATGCCGTTATGGGGCATCCACACAGGAAATTCATAAGTGTCCATATCGCCGGAACTAACGGTAAAGGGTCTGTCAGCCATATGCTGGCTTCCGCCCTTATGAGAGTCGAATATCCTGACCTATTGTACGGTACGGATAATATTATCCGGAAGCGTTACGATAAAAGACTTCGCGTGGGACTGTACACTTCTCCGCATCTGGCAGACTTCAGGGAAAGGATAAAGATTGACGGAGAAATGGTTTCCAAACAGTTTGTATATGATTTCATATTGAAATACAAGGAGTTGTTCCTGGTACATGATGCGAGTTTTTTTGAAATAACCACTGCTATGGCTTTTTCCTGGTTTGCAATGCAGGGAGTGGATATTGCTGTAATCGAATGCGGTCTGGGGGGAAGGCTGGATTCTACTAATATTATTACTCCCGTTCTGTCTGTCATAACTAACATAGGACTTGACCATTGCGAATATCTGGGATACTCTTATAAAGAAATAGCCGCCGAAAAGGCCGGAATAATAAAAAGCGGAGTACCTGTAGTTATAGGAGAGCGGGGAGGTTCGTATCCCGATATTTCTTTTGTCGCACCAGTATTTGAGGAGAAAGCTGCTGCTGCGGGATCCGTTATCCGTTTTGCTGAAGATAAAAATGCAGGTAAGATACTGGCTGGTTTTATCGACAGGGAAGGAATGGATCTGCAGGGGGCATGCCAGGATAAAAACATAAAGACTGTATGTACGGCTCTTTCACTGCTTGCCGGAGAACGTTTTATAAATCGTAATATGTGTAAATCCATGGCGGAGGGAATCGGACATGCCGCGCGGGATACCGGTTTACGCGGAAGATGGGAAAAGCTGAACGATAAGCCGCTCGTTATATGCGATACAGGACACAATGCCCACGGATTCGCCCTTTTGGGAGAACAGATAAAAAATACTGCTGCGGGGAAAGGGAGGCTTTTTATGGTTTTCGGGATAGTGGCGGACAAAGATACGGATTCGATAAGGAAATATCTTCCCGATAATTACGGGAACGGTAAACGCGCCTATTATTATTATGTAAACGTATCGGGAAGCAGGGCTTTGCCGGCTGCTTTGCTTGCGGAAAAAATGAAGATCATGGGATTTGAGGGGGAGGCCGTAGCGGATGAGAAAGGGGTAAATATATGCAGGCAATATGACAGTACTGTTATAGAGGGGGTTAAAAAAGCATTAAATGCGGCACAGTCGGATGATTTTATATTTATAGGGGGAAGTACGTTTGTGGTAGCGGAGGCGCTGGAATATTTTAACTCCGGGAAATGATAAAAAATATAAAGAAAAGAGTAAAAAAATTTGCATAAAAGAAAATAATATCTACCTTTGCAATCCCCAAACGGGACGCCGGCGAGGCGAAAAAAAAATCTGGCCGTGTGGCCGTGATCCGGGAGCATAGCTCAGTTGGTTTAGAGCATCTGCCTTACAAGCAGAGGGTCACAGGTTCGACTCCTGTTGCTCCCACG
>CAYVED010000065.1:9357-13393 GCA_964449975.1 uncultured Muribaculaceae bacterium | reverse complement strand
CCGGAGCGCAGCCTGAAGACAAAGAGAGCGCCAGAGCAATGATCTCGGCAGCACAGGGAAATGTAAACCAGGTGCAGTCTCTTTTGGATGACGCCAGGCTTACGGCTCCCGTTCCCGGGGAAATATCGGCAATCTATCCCACTATTGGCGAACTGGTTATGCCTGGAGCTCCCATAATGAACCTTGTAGTCATGGATAGTTGTTATGTGGTGCTTAACATAAGAGAAGACCTGTTGCCCGGATTTTACATGGGCAAACTATTTATGGGAAAAGTTCCGGCAATAGGGAATAAAGAGATTGTATTTGAGATCTTCTATATAAGTCCTCTGGGGAGTTTCGCCACATGGCGTTCCACAAAACAGACAGGCTCTTACGATATTGTAACATTTAAGATAAAAGCCCGGCCGGTTCCGGAAAAACAGGGTAAAGGGGGAAAATATGCCACTGCGGAAGATATAACCGGATTAAGGCCGGGGATGAGCGTGCTGGTGACGCTACAGGAATGAAGCCCCTGACAGGGAAATACCAGCCCGTGCCGCTTTTATTTTACCCGTTTATCGGGAAACCGCTCCGGGAAACAACTTTTCCAGCCCCGGGAATCGCCGGGGAAAGCACGAAACAAGTTTATCCGCAAAACGGCAATTAAAAAAGCAAAATAACCTGTAAAAGCATATATAAATGAAAAGCAGCTACATACTATTTAAAGAGGTATTTAAAAGGGAGATAAAAATATTTTCTTCCCGATACTTATATATTTTTATTGTAATAGGGCTGCCGCTGTTTTCGTTGATATATATGGCAACTATCTTCGGAAACGGACAAATAGAGAATATCCCGATAGGGATTGTAGATAATACCAACTCTCCACTTACCAGAAAGATCATAAACGACGTATCCGCCGTTCCCACATTCAAAGTAACGCAGGAACATCAATACCTGAATGAGCAACAGGCCAGAGAAGCGTTACAGAAAATGGATATTTACGGATACCTGGTAATCCCTTCCGGTTTCGATGCCAAATTATATAACGGCCTCAGTCCCGTCCTGACATATTATTATCATTATGCCATACTGAGTGTCGGCGAAGAAGTAAAAGGATCTTTTATAAATGTACTGGGGAATGTATCGGCTTCAATAATGGAAGACACCGGAAGGGAAGCCGGATTGTCGGGACAACAGATAACCGCGCTGCTGCTTCCTACCAGTGCCCGCAATTTCCCGATATATAATCCCGACCTGGATTTTTCCATATATATATCCTACCCTTTCTTTTTTATCTTTTTACAAATAATAATACTTGTTTTTGTAGTCTATTCAATAGGAATGGAGCTAAAAAACGGCAAAGCAGAACAATGGCTGGAAACAGCCGGAAACAATATATTTATTGCGGTAACAGGAAAGCTCGCCCTGTACGCGGCAATTTTTACAGCCGAGTCGATATTAGCCAATTACATATTTTTCGGAATAGTCAAAATACCTGTCTATTGCGGAATCACCCCCCTCATAATATCGGGAATATTACTGGTAATAGCAACCATATCTCTCGGTATAATACTTATTTCCCTTATTCCACAGCTTCCGATAGCAATAAGTTTCGCCTCTATGCTGGGAGCGCTCGGAGCGACAACGTGTGGAGTTACCTTTCCGGTAGACGGCATGTACGTATTCTTCGAACATCTATGCTGGCTATTTCCGGTAAGATATTTCACGCACATTAATCACAACCTGCTTTACAGCGACATCGGGTTCGGCTACTCATGGTACTCTTTTGCAGCACTTATAGCCTTTAGTATTCCGGCCCTGCTATTGCTTAAACGGCTGTATAAAACAATATCCCGAAAACAGTTCCGCCCCATATCTCCCTATTACGGGATAATCCTTATAATACTTGGCGGCACAATAGGATACGGATTACTTTATAACCTCATATATAAACCCAATATCATAGAAAAGATCCCGATAGCCGTTGTGGATAACTCCAAAAGCGAACTCAGCGCCAAATATACCAGATACCTCAACGCCACGCAGGGTATATCCGTATTTACCGACGCAACAGACTTTGCCCAGGCCAAGAAACTTATGAAAGCACATAAAATAAGAGGGATAATTTTACTTCCGCATAACTTCGGCAGCAGGGTGAACAACGGGGAAGAATCCGTCTTTCTGATGTACGAAACCACAACTTCTTTCCTTTATTATCTCACGATACAAGAAAGCGCCATGTCGGCAATGCAGCAAATAAACGACGAATACCGGGCGGACATAATCAGTTCCCTGCCGAAAACAGCTCAACTGCAGCTATCTCAGGCCCCGGCATTATCCGTATCGGGAATCCCGCTCTATAACCATAACGGCGGTTACGGATCGTTCGTCCTTCCGGTAGTATTCATAATAGTAATATTCCAGACACTACTAATGTCCCAGGGGGTATATTGCGGGATAAAAAACGAGGAAAGAATCAAACGTGCGGGTATTCTCCTGTCTCCCCGTATTTCGGCCGTAAAACAAATGGCACTCTCTTCATTCCCTTTTATAGCGGCTTACTTCGCCCTCTCTTTCTTCCTGCTGGGACTGCTTCCCGGGGTATTCAATCTTCCTAATATCGGGAATCCGTTTTTAATATACCCGTTCATATTGCTTTTCATTATAACCACAAGTGCCGCAGGACTGGCGGTATCCTTCCTGTTTCGTGATTCGGAAAGCTGCATCCTTATGATCCCGTTTTTCTCGATAGGACTCATATTTTTATCGGGAATGTCCTTCCCGCTCGAACAGATGCCGCTTTTCTGGCGAGGATTTTACTATCTTTTCCCCTCTTCCCCCGCGGTTACCGGCTATATAAAACTAAATACAATGGGAGCAGGAATAGGAGCTGTAACCCCTGAAATAATAACCCTGGTAATACAACTTATTGCATATACGCTCATTTCAATAGCGGTTTTCAAAAAAAATAATTAATTTTAATGCGTCGCATTTCTGAGTATTATACTAATAATAAGAAATTTGCGATTTCCGGAAAAGTAAAAACATTTTAAACATATTTTTATTAGATGTCTAATAGTCAGCAATATACCCAGAAATGCGACGCATTTTGCCTCCTGGGATACCCTATCTCCCATTCCAAAAGCCCTTCGCTTTTCGCAGCCGCATATCCCGATACCCCGTTCTCCTACCGGTTAATCGAAACAGAAACCCTTGAAAAAGGGATGGAACGCTTCTTCAAAGAGAAATTCAAAGGAGCAAACATAACCGCCCCGTTCAAAGATGAAATATTTAAATATATCACCCGTCCCGACAGAATTTCGTCCCTCCTTAAAAGCGCGAACATAATAATACGCAGAGGGGATGAAATATACTCATATAATTCAGATTATTACGGAGTAAAAAACACCATAAAACAGCTCGTTTCCGGAGAGATCGGTATACGGGAAAAATGGGGAACACGAAACCGGGAAACAGTGCGGAAATTTGCAGAAGATAAAAACAAAAAAGCACTCGTAATCGGGGCGGGGGGAGCAGGAAAAGCAGCCGCTCTAGCCCTGAAAGATTCAGGTATAAAGGTATTCCTGGCAAACCGGACACCCGGCAAAGCCATTGAGTTTATAAATAAAATAAATTCTGAAGAGGAAAGCACTTCCGGGAATTCAAATTTACACAAAACCCGCCCCGGACAGGAACAGCCTGCAATACCGCGACAATCTGCACACATACCTGCGGCAGGGGAATATATCCCAACACAACAATCAGTACACATACCTGCGGCAGGAGAATATATCCCAACACAGCAATCCGCGCACACATCTGCGACAGAAGAATATATCCCAACACAACAATCTGCACACATACCTGCGGCAGGGGAATATATCCCAACACAACAATCCGCACACATACCTGCGGCAGGAGAATATATCCCAACACAACAATCAGTACACACATCTGCGGCAGGAGAATATATCC
The DNA here is from genome assembly GCA_964449975.1 of uncultured Muribaculaceae bacterium. GTDB lineage: Bacteria > Bacteroidota > Bacteroidia > Bacteroidales > UBA932 > Egerieousia. The sequence goes on along the minus strand of CAYVED010000065.1, from coordinate 9,436 downwards.
CAACACAACAATCAGTACACATACCTGCGGCAGGAGAATATATCCCAACACAACAATCAGTACACATACCTGCGGCAGG
>CAYVED010000065.1:0-9257 GCA_964449975.1 uncultured Muribaculaceae bacterium | reverse complement strand
TCAGTACACATACCTGCGGCAGGAGAATATATCCCAACACAACAATCAGTACACACATCTGCGGCAGGAGAATATATCCCAACACAACAATCAGTACATAACTACCTGGAAAATACGGAATACTGCTCTGTCAAAAAAGAGCAGCTCAGCTCCGTGAACCAACCGGAACATATATCCATTAATCCTGCGGAATTTATCACCGAGGAACAGATACCACGATATGCGAAGGAATGCGGATTGATAATCTATGCCCTCTCCTTTAAAACAGAACAGGCAGAACAATTAGACCTGAACGGCAAAATCCTTTTCGAGGCAAATTACGCACATCCCTGCTTTCCACCGGACACACCACCGTTACCGGCCGGAAAAAACAATATCTCCCCGGAAAAAACAGTACCGGCTCCCGAATACGGAAATACTTTGGAAAATAATACCTCCGAAACAGGTTCCGGAGAAAAAAAATACGTATATATCTCAGGAAAATACTGGTTATATAATCAGGCCGTACCGGCATTCAGATTGTTCACGGAGACAGAACCCGATACAAACGGTATGTGGAATATATTTTAATTTTATCAGATAGATTTATAAAAATTTTATTCGTTATATTCAAATATTGTTGTAATTTTAGCCGTTAAAAAATTCACAAATTATGTCTTTTAATAAGGTTTTACTCATAGGTAACGTAGGCAAGGAACCGGAAGTCAGGCATCTGGAATCCGGAACGGCCGTGGCCTCATTTACTCTGGCTACAACAGAGAGATTCAAAGATAAGAACGGAGCTTTCGCAGATCAGACCGAATGGCACAATATAGTATGCTGGAGGAATCTGGCAGAGCTTGCAGAAAAATATGTAACAAAGGGAACCCAGTTGTTCATAGAGGGGAAAATAAGAAGCAGGAGCTGGACGGATCAGACCGGACAGAAAAGATACACCACGGAAATTATCGCCGACAATATAAGGCTGCTGGGGAAAAAGAGCGACAATCCGGCTTCCGCAACAGGGCTTCCGCAACAGGGCGGATACCAGCAACAGGAACCTTATCCGCAACAGGCAGGATACACACGGCAAAGCAATTCTCCGCAGACAGGAGATAACGCTCCGTCACAACCGGTTCAGGATTTTCCTGCGGAAGACATCTCGGACGACCTTCCGTTCTGATCCGGACAATTTAACAATTAAATTCAACCAAATAGAAATAGAAACCATGAAAGTAGATGTAGTATTGGGCCTTCAATGGGGCGATGAGGGAAAGGGAAAGATAGTAGACGTACTTGCAAATTCTTATCCTGTTATAGGAAGATTCCAGGGCGGCCCTAATGCCGGTCACTCCCTTCATTTCGAAGGAAAAAAATTCGTCCTGCACACAGTACCTTCGGGTGTGTTCAGGAAAAGCGCGGTAAACATAATAGGGAACGGCGTAGTAATAGATCCGATTATTTTTAGAGAAGAATGTAAAGAGATAGAAGCTACGGGAGTTCCTGTAAGGGAAAGAGTATTCATATCAAAAAAAGCCCATCTGATTTTACCCACCCACAGAATCATAGACGCCGCTTCCGAAGCGTCAAAAGGAAAATCAAAGATAGGTTCTACCCTAAAAGGAATAGGACCTGCATATATGGATAAGACGGGAAGGAACGGATTAAGAGTAGGAGATATTCTCACCGAAGATTTTTCAGAGCGGTTTCTTGCCCTCAAAAACAAACACATATCTTTCCTCTCACAGTTCGATTATCAATATAATGCCGAAGAAAAAGAGGTCGAATGGATGGCTGCAATAGAATATCTTAAGACCTTCAATCTTATAGACGGCGAATATACCGTGAACCAGTATCTCGCAGAAAATAAAAAAATCCTGGCGGAAGGAGCACAGGGCTCTCTGCTGGATATAGATTTCGGAGCATATCCATTTGTAACGTCCTCATCCACAACCTGTGCAGGAGCATGTATAGGACTTGGGGTCGCTCCCAATAAAATAGGAAAAGTTTACGGAATATTCAAAGCCTACTGCACAAGGGTAGGCAGCGGGCCTTTCCCGACAGAACTTCATGACGAAACCGGAGAAGAGTTGCGCCGCAAGGGTCTTGAATTCGGAGCCACTACCGGACGTCCGCGCAGGACAGGCTGGCTCGATCTTCCTGCCCTCAAATATGCCATTATGCTAAACGGAGTAACGGAACTTATAATGATGAAAGCCGATGTTCTCGACGATTTCGATAATATAAACGTTGCCGTGTCATATAAGGTAAACGGAACGGAGACCGAACACGTACCTTACGATACATACGCACAGATCGAACCTGTTTACAAATGCTTTAAAGGATGGAAAAAAGATCTTACCTCAATAAAAAAAGAGGAAGAACTGCCTTTCGAGTTCATGAACTACGTGCGTTTTATAGAAAAAGAACTGCACGTTCCTATTAAAATCATCTCACTAGGTCCCGACAGAGAGCAGACGATAATAAGGGGAGAATAAAAAATCCCGACGATAAAATAAATCCAGCTATCCCATATGAGTTAGCTGAAACGGTTCGCGTAACAGGCACAGAGCTTGCTATCTGAATAAATCGGATAGCAAGTTCCCTTTAAAAAATAGCAAACCGGTATTATTTCGGATATTTTTTTATACTTTAGCATTGCAAACCACAAACATAATTCAGAATGAGGAAAATAATTTTATTTGTACTCGGCATAGTGCTGTTTCAGACAACTTATTCTCAAAATAACAAATCAATTAATTGGAATAAAGACTTAGACTATTTATTTAAAGAATTATCCGAAAAACATTATAACTTCTTTACAATACGCAGTAAAGATGATTTCTTATACGGAATAAACGCTATAAAACTGCAAAGTGAAAATTTGACGGATCTCCAAACAGCATTGAAAGCGCAACAACTGATAGCAAAGTTCGGAGATTCTCATACTATGCTTAATTTCATGCAGTTGATTGATAATAATAAGATTCTTCCGATGCATTTAATCTGGACGAGTGACGGACTTCACATAATACATACAACCCCGGAAAACAAAAAGATCCTTGAAAACAGGCTGTTGTCAATAAATAAAATTCCTATATCAACCGTTATAGACAGTCTTAGTACGCTGTTTACAGTCGATAATCAATCGGTGATAAAATCTATTATTCCCAAACTTATCCCTGTCCTTCAGGTTTTGGAATATTTCGGTTTTGCCGATACTCAACAAGTTGAACTCGGACTGAACAATAATAGCGGTCAAAACTGGACGTATGTCCTGAAACCGGCTAAAATGGATAGAAGCAACAGAGTATCCTTCAATCCGGACTCTTTAGCTTTCAGTACAAAAAATGAAAATACGTTTTTTACGGATTCCTATTATCCTGATGAAAAAATATATTATATGCTTTATAACCGTTGTTGGAGTAAGGAAATCGAATCGGAATACGGAAATAAAGAAAGAGCGGAAAAAATGCCTTCATTCAAAGAGTTTGAAACGAAAGCATTTAACGTATTAAACAACAAGCCCGTCGATAAAATCATATTTGATTTGAGATATAACGGCGGAGGAAGTTCACGGCAAGGCACGGAGTTCATAGAAAAACTGGCAAAATTTTTAGAAGAACATCCGGCCGTACAGACTTATGTTGTTCTGGGCAGAGGAACATTTTCTTCCGCTATATTAAATGCAATGGACTTTAAGCGGCTGACAAATGCTACATTTGTAGGAGAAGAAACAGCGGGCAAGCCCAATCATTTCGGAGAGGTTCGGAATTTCCGTCTTCCAGATTCGAACCTGAATATAAGTTATTCTACAAAATATTTTAAAAGAACGGAAGAAAATATAAATACGATTAGTCCGGATATTATCATAGAGATGAGTTTTTCCGATCTCAAACACGGAATTGATCCTGTCTACGAATGGATTAAAAAACAATAAAATATGCTTAACAAGTATATTAGACAAGTATGAGACCGGCATGAACTTGTTTGATCAGATAATTACCGGTACTCCGGTTCAAAAAGAGCAACCAAATAAAAAACTGTTCCTATACTATCTTTCCTAAAAAGAGAAACTGCCTCAAATTTCATTTTGATACAGCTTCTCTTTTTCTTATTAACGTAATTACCCTATCTATTGAGCAATGTTATTTCGCCTTATTCGGAACATCCAGTTTATATTGCGGATTCTTATCGGACAACTTGCTAAGAACATAAGCTACGCCTATCGCCACAATAGCCAGCGCTATAAAAAGATACTCTGCATTAACTGCCGACTTCACGTCCGCAACTGCGGGATCGGTTATCGTATCCCTCGTAGTCTGGATAATATATCCCACAACAACAGGAACGGCCAGCAAACCCATATTCTGAATCCAATAAATCAATGAATATGCAGTACCCAGATTCTTTTCCGGAATAATCTTGGGAACCGAAGGCCACATTGCCGCCGGAACAAGCGAATAACCTACACCGAGTATCGCAATCCCAAGATAACCGAAAAAAGGAACCCCTGGAGCAAATGCTATCGTCAGATGTGCGGCAAGCACCAGTCCCGCTCCCAACATCATAAACTTAGTCGCTTTCCCCTTTCTGTCTACCAATGTACCGAACAACGGAGTAAATATCATCGTACAGAACGGGAGCATAGCGGCCATATCGGCAGCGATCCCGCTTTCCAGATCAAAACGCGGAATAACTATAGAAGTAGCGAACCTTCTGAACGCTATAATACACGAATAGAAAAATACGCAAAGCAACGAAATTAAAATAAAATACTTATTTCCCAGTATGTTAAATATATCCGAAAACTTAAATTTATCATCCGCGGCCGGCTCGACATTCTCCTTACGGGCTTCCTCGGCATTCTGCGCATCGAACCTGGAATCGAACGCCAGGAATACAGACCACACTATTACCGCCACTATCATCAATATCATTGCCACAATAGTAGGTTTGCTGGTCTCAGAAAACGGAATATACGACAAGTCCAGATTAACGATACGGGGCACGATGATCATTGCGGTAGCCGTACCCAGACGGGCAAAAGCCAGTTGCAACCCCATAGCAAGAGCCATCTCTTTCCCCTTGAACCATTTTGCAATGGAGCGGGTCACCGCTACTCCGGCAATCTCGCTGCCCAGCCCGAACAACGCGCATCCGGCATATGCCAGAGCCAGGGAAGGCTTATCGAACATCTTCCCGATAAGCACTGCCAGGGAACTATTTGCAAAACTCTCGGAAATAGCATAAATAACAATAAGAGAGCCGACAACCATAAGCCCCACGAAAAGCGATCCCGTAACACGAACACCCCATTTATCCAGCAACATACCGCATATAACCAGGCCTCCCCATACGCATAATAAAGAATAGCCTCCCCCGTATATCCCGTAATCGGCGGAAGACCAGGCAAGATCCAATATCTCCGGATGCTTGAAGATCTGGCTTATAGTAGTAAAAATATCATCAAAAAAGTATGACGCGAACATCGGTATGGAAAGACACATCAGAACAATCCATCTTGCGGTAGGTGAATTCTTTAATAGGTGAACTGCTTTATTCATAAAAATTAAAAAGATTTAATAGAGTTATATAGCCAGGTTAGATAAGTTAAAATATTATTTCTTCATATTAGGTAATTCCAATCCGTACCCTTTCTTTCTGTCCTCCATCTTCAACCACAATCCAAGCAATGCGGCAAACCCGCCAAGGGAAGCGAAAATCAACATAGGAACGGTATAATTATAATCCACAGGATTGGCAACACCCTCATTCGTAATAGTAAGCGCCCAACCTATAAGCATAGGGAAAGCCATTAAACCTATGTTCTGTATCCAGAAAATAACCGAGTAAGCAGACCCCAGACAACGATTCTCAACCAGTTTGGGAACCGAAGGCCACAGCGCGGCGGGAACAAGCGAAAAGCTGATACCCAAAAGTACGATTGCCGCATAAGCCACATGCAGGGTAAAATACTCCTCAGGACAAATAGCGAATACCAGATGGCATATAATCATAATCAAGGCTCCCAGTATAAGCATGGAAGCCCCTTTTCCTCTCCTGTCCAGGTAAGCCCCCAGGAACGGAGTAAGCGCCATGGCCCCTATAGGAAAATATGAGAAAATATCGCTGGCCTCCGTACTGCTTATACCCAGACGGCATTCGAGCATATTAGAAGCAAATTTCTGGAACGGGAATATAGCAGAATAATACAATACGCATAATCCGGCTATAATCAGGAATGCCTTATCGGTAAACAAAACTCCCAGGTCGCTTATTCTGAAAGGATCTTCCGGGGCTTCTCCCCTCTCTCCCTCCTGTTTTTCCAGCTTACGGTCGAATAAAGAATAAATAATCGAACAAAGCAATCCTACGATCAATAAAATAAGGACGAATAAAACCGGCTTGCTCACGTTAAGCGAGGCAAAAGTCGCAGGATCATCCGACAATACGCCTGCTATCCTGGGAGATATTCTGAACACGGCAAACACACCCAGACGGGCAATAGCCATCTCCAGTCCCATAGCAAGGGCCAGCTCTTTTCCTTTAAACCATTTAACAATACCTTTTGAAACGGTAATACCGGCCATTTCCACACCGCAGCCGAAAATCATAAAGCCCAGAGAGGCCAGTTTTGCAGATGCCGGTAACGACGTCCACCACGATCCCAACCATGCAGCAAGTTCTGTCCCCTCAAAACCGGGACTCACCGCATAATACTTTATGGAAGCTCCCACAACCATAATCACCGCAGACAGCACGGCCGTAGCCCTTACCCCGATTTTATCCAGAATAACGCCCGCAAAAATCAGGAATAATACAAAAACGTTCAAAAAGTACTCGGAACCGGCAAACAATCCGTAATTTTCGGACGACCAGCCGAGATTCTCTTCAAGCATACTCTTCAGAGGAGAAAGTACATCCACGAACATGTATGCAAAAAACATCATCAATGAAAGTAAAATAAGGACGCTCCAGCGAACCAACGGCACATCCTTCAATAGTAGTCTAGTATTCACAACGTTAAATATGATTAATTAATTATATAATAGAAAAATCCTTGTAAGGGATTAGTAAAAGTATGCATTAATCGTCAAATCTCAAAATTTAATTAAATTTTTCTAAATAATAAAATATGTTGTACCTTGCATCCGTATTTTTTAGATAATACTAAAAGTGAAAATATTAGACAAGATAAACACACCTTCCGATATAAAAAAACTAACTGTAGGAGAACTGGAAACATTATGCAAAGAGATAAGGGAATATATGCTGGAATGCTGCTCAAACAACCCCGGACACCTCGGCGCAAGTCTGGGTGCTGTCGAACTATCGGTATCGCTGCATTACGTATTCAATACTCCGGAAGACAAGCTCGTATGGGACGTAGGACATCAGGCTTACGCCCATAAAATCATTACGGGCAGGCGCGAAGCATTCAGAACAAACCGGAAATATAAAGGACTGAGCGGATTCCCAAAAATGTCGGAAAGCGAATACGACGCATTCGGCGCAGGCCATACGTCCACTTCAATTTCCGCAGCGCTGGGAATAGCGCAGGCCGCCAGGATAAAAGGCGAAAATATAAATGTGGTGGCCGTAATAGGAGACGGAGCTATGACGGGGGGACTTGCATTCGAAGGTCTTAACAATGCCGGAGCTTTGAAATCCGATATACTTGTAATCCTTAACGATAATCAGATATCCATAGACAATAACGTAGGCGCTTTACACAACTACCTTATAAAAATATCCACCTCCCCCGCATATAATAAAATAAAAAACCGTATATGGGATAAACTGGGTAACGGCAAATGCCGCAGGCTCATCCAGAAATTCATGCTCAGCACGAAACTGGCGTTCCTGAAAAACGGTTCCGTATTCGAAGGGCTGGGATTCCGTTATTTCGGCACAATAGACGGTAACAACATTGGAGAAATGGTAACCACCCTCTCCAATATGAAAGATATAAAAGGCCCGAAACTGCTTCATATACGCACCTTGAAAGGTAAAGGATACAAACCTGCCGAAAAAAACCAAAGCGTATGGCACGCTCCGGGAAAATTCGACATAGTAACCGGAGAGAGAATAAAATCGCCGAACAGCGGATACAGGTATCAGGACATATTCGGGAATACGATTACCGAACTTGCCCGTACTAACAAAAAAATAATAGGTATAACCCCTGCAATGGCATCGGGATGCTCACTTACAGATATGATGCACGTATTTCCCGACAGAACATTTGACGTAGGAATAGCCGAGCAACATGCAGTAACATTCTCTGCCGGACTTGCCGCCAACGGAATGCTGCCGTTCTGCAATATATACTCCACCTTCATGCAACGCGCATTCGACAATATCATACACGATGTAGCCCTGCAAAACCTTAAAGTGGTCTTCTGTATAGACAGGGGCGGGATCGTAGGAGAAGACGGAGCAACCCACCAGGGGGAATTCGACCTGTCATATTTCCGGATCATCCCCAACATAACCGTAGCAGCACCCATGAATGCCGCCGAGCTGAGAAATATGCTCTATTCGGCAACGCTTCCTTCTTACGGCATTACCGCCATAAGATACCCGCGCGGAAACTGCGAAGGAGAGGAATGCGTAAAAGAATTTACGGAAATAGAACCCGGCAAAGCTCAAATGCTGCGAGACGGTGAAAACGTCGCGGTACTGACTATCGGGACAATAGGAAACAGAGCGTCCGGAGCCGTTGCAATGGCCGCGGAAGAAGGTCTGAATCCTGCGCATTATAATATGAGATTCCTCAAACCTCTCGATACCGGAACAATTTCCCGCATCTGCAAAAAATGCTCGACTATAATAACGGTTGAGGACGGAACAATCGTAGGCGGACTTTACGGCGCCGTATGCGAATTCGTGGCCGCCAACCATCCGGGCATCAAGGTAGTAGCTATGGGTATTCCCGATATTTTTGTAGAGCAGGGAAGCGTAGACGAACTTATTTCCGAATGCCGCTATAATACTGCGGATATACACTTGAAAATAAAAGAAGAGTGGGCTTCAATAAAAAAACAACTGATAACGAATATTTTATAAAAGAAGACCCGTTAAATAGAAAAAGAAAAAGGGGAAAAAGAGAGGGTTTTTCTAAAAAAAGTTTGGTAGATAGAAACAAAAGCCATATCTTTGCAATCCCAAATGAAAAGAATCCCTGTAACCAGGTATATTTCAGAGGGGAATTGACATAATGCCGATGTAGCTCAGTTGGCCAGAGCAGCTGATTTGTAATCAGCTGGTCGGGG
>CAYVED010000064.1:0-13502 GCA_964449975.1 uncultured Muribaculaceae bacterium | reverse complement strand
AGAGAGGTTAAAGAGATTACTTTGATAGTGAGGGATTTTACGAAGTTTTTTGTAACAGAGCAAAATTACAGGGCTTTCGTAAAAAGGGGAGGGAGAATAAGGGTTCTCCAGAAAAGCAGGCTCATAGCCGTTTGCGTAAATCCTGCGGCTCCCAACGGTTATGTGCTGGATAGCGATTTATTATGCGGAAAATTAGAAGAGGCAATTAAATTGCCCGTTTATGATATAGTTAAGAATAAATATGACTTTTAAATCTTTTTTAGATACTCCGTGCGGTATAAGATATATGTTCGATACCCTTTCCCTGCAATCGCCATGCGGCCGTAAGGCGTTGTTGGAGAGTAAAATCATGCGGGATATAAAAGAGATTGAAAAAAGTTACGAGGTGTTGGGGGAGATTTACGGTTTTTTTGTTTGCGGTAATGGTGAAGACGGGATTTTGGGTGGGGGATACACCGTTGAAGGCAGCAGATTGATAGAGAAACTGCATTGCCTGAGGGACATTTCCGGTACTGTTTCGAGACTTGCAGAAGGGGCGGTGCTTGACGATATTGAGTTGTTTGAGATAAAGTATCTGGCGCTTATATCGGAAGATGTGCGCGGAATACTTTTAAATTCCGGGTTAAGGGGGGTAGTTTTGCCCGTTTTAGTGGATGTTGTGGAAATTCTGGATCCGGAGGGACTAAGGATAAGCTCTTTTTATGTTTATGATTCCTATTCGGAGAAATTGCGCGGAATTCGCGGAAGGATAAAAGAAATTAATGCCGTTCTGGAAAAAATCGACCGGCATTCCCAGGAAGATGGAACGGAGGTTCTGCAAAATGAGTTGCAGGAACTTTTTATTAGGATGAACGAACTGGAAGGAGAAATAAGGGCTGAGTTGTCGGAGAAGTTGGGACAGTATGCTCGGGATATATATATTGCTTTGCGTGATCTTTCCGGACTGGATGTTTTATTGGCGAAAGCTATGCAGATAAAGCGGATGGGGCTTTGTTTTCCGCATATAAGTAGGGATTGCGCTACAGTTTACCGCAACATGTTTCATCCTCAGATAAAGGAAGTGCTAAAAGAGAGCGGGAAAGAGTTTACTCCTGTAGATATTGAGTTCTCCCTTGAACCGGTGACGATTATAGGTGCCAATATGGGAGGAAAGACGGTTGTGCTTAAAATGGCAGCCCTTAATCAGTTGTTGTTCCAGTTCGGATTCGGGATACCCGCTTCAGATGCCTGTATAGATATTAAGGATTCGGTTATGCTCTGTACGGGAGATGAACAGAATGAGTTGGCCGGACTTTCTTCTTTTGCGGGGGAGATGAAAGTGGTAAATAATATATTGAAGAGAGTGAAGCGGGGAGAGAGGCTGCTTGCCTTGATTGACGAACCTGCCAGAACTACAAACCCGGTAGAAGGAACTGCTCTGGTAAGCGCATTGTTGAGAGTGCTTTATAAGAAAGAAGTCTCGGTGTTGCTTACCACGCATTATAATATAGAAGGAGATTTTTACAGAAGATTAAGGGTGAAAGGGCTTTGCTGCGGAGTTATGGATTACAGGTTGGAAGAGGTGTTATGCGGCAGGATACCTCATGAAGCCATAGGAATAGCCGAGAGTCTTGGTATTGATAAAGAGTGGATAGGAGAGGCGAAAAAGGTATTAAGGGAGAAAGTATAGAGATTAAGATGTAACTTATTAAATAAAATATATTCCAGAATGCAGAGTAAATTAGGATTAGACTTTAGGAAGATTGAACATGCAAAAGGTCTGGCGAAAAATATTGCCGACGAAGTTCAGTCTTTTGTGGAAGCCTACACTACGGTTGCCGTTGAAAGGACGTTGTGCAGGCTTATGGGAATAGACGGAGTTGATGAAAATCAGGTTCCGCTTCCTAATGTTATCGTAGATGACCTTATGAGTAAGGGGGTACTTGGGGAAGGGGCGTTGTTTTATATAGCAAATGCTATGGCAAGTACGGGACTGTCCCCCCAACAGATAGCGGAGGGAGTGGCAGGAGGAGCCATAGACCTTACCAGAATAGAGGTCACGGATAAAGATTCTTTGCATAAGGTGATGCAGCCGGTTATCGACGGCAATATACAGCGTATAAGGGAGAGAAGGCTGAGAAGGGAAAATTATCTGGGAACCATAGGAGAAGGAGCTAAACCTTATCTTTATGTGATAGTGGCTACGGGTAATATTTATGAGGATGTTATACAGGCACAGGCTGCTGCAAGGCAGGGAGCCGATATAATTGCCGTTATACGTACTACCGGGCAAAGTCTTCTGGATTATGTTCCTTACGGGGCTACTACCGAAGGGTTCGGAGGAACTTTTGCCACCCAGGAGAATTTCAGGATAATGCGTACCGCTTTGGACGAAGTGGGAGAGGAGCTTGGACGTTATATAAGATTATGTAACTATTGTTCGGGGTTATGTATGCCGGAAATAGCCATAATGGGGGCTTTCGAGGGGCTGGACGTCATGCTTAACGATGCTTTGTACGGAATTCTCTTCCGGGATATTAATATGCAGAGAACGCTTGTAGACCAGTATTTTTCCAGGATTATAAACGGTTTTGCCGGGGTTATCATAAATACGGGCGAGGATAATTATCTTACTACTGCGGATGCGGTAGAGGCGGCCCACACGGTGCTGGCTTCCGACCTCATAAATGAGCAGCTCGCTTTGCTGGCCGGTTTGCCTGAAGAACAGATGGGACTGGGACACGCTTTTGAAATGGATCCTACTCTGGAGAACGGATTTCTTTATGAACTTGCACAGGCTCAGATGACCAGGGAGATTTTTCCCAAGGCTCCGCTTAAATATATGCCGCCTACAAAATTTATGACGGGTAATATTTTCAGGGGACATTTGCAGGATGCTCTTTTTAATATGATAGGTATCTGGACTAATCAGGGCCTTCAGTTATTGGGTATGCCTACGGAGGCTATACATACTCCGTTCATGAGCGACCGCTTCCTTGCTATAGAGAATGCAAAATATATTTTCGGGAATATGAAGAATATAGGCGACGAGATGGAGTTTAAAGAGGGCGGTATTATAAGGACAAGAGCCGGAAAGGTGCTTGACGATGCGATAGAACTGCTTGAAAAACTTACTTCGGAAGGATTGTTCAATGCTTTGGAGAAAGGTATTTTCGGGGATGTAAAGAGAAGCCGTACTGGGGGCAAAGGGTTATCCGGGGTTGTAAGTAAAGGAACGAATTATATGAATCCATTTATTAATTTAATGAAAGGGAGAAAATAGTATGAGCGGCGGATTATATTCTATGCAGGATAAAAATTTCGATAAGACGCTTGATCTGAAAAAGGTTAAGCCTTATGGGGATACGATGAACGACGGTAAGGTGCAGATTAGTTTTACTCTGCCCGTACCTTCCGGCGCCGAAGCGACGGAGGCTGCAAAATTGTTTATGAAGAAGATGGGATTTGAGAATCCTCTCGTAGCTTTTTCCCAGGAGTTGACTCCCGGATTTACATTCTTTAATTGTTACGGCAATACTACTCTGGATGTTAATTATGCCGATATTTATGTACCTAAGGTGGAAAGTACGGTTATGGATATGCACCAGACGGACGAATATATTAAGGAGAATATAGGCAGGAAACTGGTAATTGTAGGGGCGAGTACGGGAACTGATGCTCATACCGTAGGGATAGACGCTATTATGAATATGAAAGGATATGCCGGACACTATGGCCTTGAAAGGTATGATATGGTAGAGGCATATAATCTGGGAAGCCAGGTTCCTAATGAAGAATTTCTGGCAAAAGCTATTGAGCTTAAAGCAGATGCACTTCTCATTTCACAGACGGTTACACAGAAAGATGTACATATACAGAATCTTACCGAGCTTGTAGAGCTTATGGAGGCCGAAGGCCTTCGGGATAAAATGATTATTGCCTGCGGAGGTCCGAGGATAAGTCACGAACTTGCAAAAGAACTCGGATATGACGCCGGATTCGGAATGAATACGTATGCCGATGATGTGGCTTCGTTCGTGGCCCAGGAGTTTGTAAATAGAAATAAGAAATAATTAAACTGTTGATATTATGGATAAAAATCAAATCAGAGAGTTTATAGCCAAAAGGGCCGCTCTTGAGATTAAAGACGGTGATGTTGTAAATCTGGGAATAGGGCTACCTACGCTTATTCCAAATTATTTGCCCGAAGGCGTGTCCGTTACACTGCAATCCGAGAACGGATTGCTGGGTATGGGCCCAGAGCCTGCCAAAGGAGAAGAGAATCCTCTTTTGGTAAATGCAGGAGGGGGATTTATTACTTGTATGCCGGGCGCTTCTTCTTTCGATTCCGCTACAAGTTTCGGTATTATCAGGGGAGGGCATGTTAATGTTACTTTTTTGGGTGCTTTGGAGGTTGATGAAAAAGGCGATCTTGCAAACTGGATGATCCCAGGCAAAAAGACTCCCGGAATGGGAGGCGCAATGGATCTTCTTGTAGGCGCTAAAAAGGTGATCCTCACTATGGAGCATACGGCTAAAGGTGCTGCCAAGATACTTAAAAAGTGTCGTTTGCCTTTGACTGCCGCCGGTCAGGTGAATATGATAATCACCGAAATGGGAGTTATGGAGATAACTCCGCAGGGTATAGTTTTAAAGGAAATAAATCCGGAATTTACGATAGAGCAGATTCAGGATGTTACGGAAGCCGGACTTATTATTTCAGGGGATTTAAAAAAGGTTAACTTAAACTAAGGTATAAGATGAATTTTGAATTAACAGATACACAAAAGCTTTTCAGGCAGATGATAAAAGAGTTTGCCGATAATGAGGTAAAACCTTTGGCTGCGGAAATTGACGATCTTGAAAGATTTCCCGTAGAGACCGTTGAAAAAATGTCCGGGCTTGGCCTGTTCGGAATTTATATTCCGAGAAACTATGGCGGAGCAGGCGGTGATCATATTATGTATTCTATTGCAGTGGAAGAACTTTCGAGAGTTTGTGCGACTACGGGCGTAATACTTTCCGCTCATACTTCTTTATGTGCGGCGCCTATACTCTATTATGGTACGGAGGAACAGAAACAAAAGTATCTTCCGGAACTTGCAAGCGGCAAATGGATAGGTGCATTCGGACTTACGGAACCTAATGCGGGTACGGATGCTTCCGCCCAGCAGACGATGGCCGTAGCCGATGGCGATGATTATATCCTTAACGGAAATAAGATATTTATTACCAATGCCGGTTATGCCCATGTTTACGTAATATTTGCAATGACGGATAAATCTTTGGGTACTAAAGGTATTACCGCTTTTATTGTGGAGGAAGGCACTCCGGGATTTACTATCGGGAAGAAAGAGCATAAACTCGGTATAAGGGGGTCCGCTACCTGCGAGCTTATTTTTGAGAATTGCCGTATTCCTAAAACCAATATGCTCGGCAAACTGGGAGGCGGTTTCGGTGTAGCTATGAAAACCCTTGACGGGGGACGCGTGGGTATTGCTTCTCAGGCGTTGGGAATTGCCCAGGGCGCTATGGACGAGACAGTTAAATATACAAAAGAAAGGAAACAGTTCGGGAGATCCCTGTCTGCGTTCCAAAATACTCAATTTCAGATGGCTGATTTACAGACCAAAGTTGAAGCATCCCGTCTGCTTGTGCGTTGCGCGGCATTCAGGCAGGATGCCGGCCTGCCTTATTCCGCCGATGCCGCAATGGCGAAATTATTTGCTGCCGAGACGGCTATGGAAGTTACGACAAAAGCAGTACAATTCCATGGCGGTTATGGTTATACCCGTGAATATCCTGTTGAGAGGATGATGCGCGATGCAAAGATTACGGAGATATATGAAGGTACGTCGGAGGTTCAGAGAATGGTTATTTCAGCTAAATTATTTAAGTAAAAAATTGAGAATATGAATATAGTAGTTTGTATAAAACAAGTACCCGATACTACAGAGATAAAAATTAATCCGGTTACGGGTACCCTTATCCGAGACGGGGTTCCTTCAATTATGAATCCCGACGATAAAGGCGGGCTGGAGCTCGCCCTGGAATTGAAAGATAAATACAGCGCAGATGTGACGGTAATAACAATGGGGCCTCCTCAGGCGGATCTTATTTTGAGAGAGGCTCTAGCTATGGGGGCAGACAGAGCTATCCTGCTCACCGACAGAAAGTTTGCAGGAGCCGATACCCTTGCTACCTCTCATGCCCTTGCAGGAGCGCTCAGAATGCTGGAGTACGATCTTATTATTGCCGGGAGGCAGGCCATAGACGGGGATACCGCACAGGTTGGCCCTCAAATGGCTGAGTATCTGGGATTGCCGCAAGTATCTTACGTAGCCGGCTTTGATATTGAAGCCGGTAAATATATAGTTAAAAAAGAGACCGAGGAGGGATACCAGGTATTGGAAGTTCAGGCTCCGGCTCTTGTTACCGTACTGGCCTCGGCTTATAAGGCCCGTTATATGAATGTATCCGGTATAGTTGATGCTTACGACAGGAAAGTAGAGATATGGGGGGCGGATAAAATCGATGTGCGTGAGGAACAGCTCGGTCTGAAAGGGTCTCCTACCAAGGTTCAGAAAGCATTTACAAAAGGCCTTAAACAGGCCGGAGAGGTGTTTGAAGTAGATGCGGAAGAGGCTGTAGGAATTATCGTCAGCAAATTAAAAGAGAAATTTATTATTTAATTGCCTAAACTGAAATAAAGATGAATAAAACGGATTATAGACATGTATATGTTTTTATAGAACAAAGGGAAGGCGTTATACAACCTGTCGCCCTCGAACTTTTAGGAAAGGCAAGAGATCTGGCGGATGCTTTGGGTGAAAAGGTTGTTGCTATTTTTCCCGGACATGAGATAACATGTCAGGCAAACGAGCTTATAGCTTACGGAGCCGACGATGTGATTTGCATAGATTCCCCGGTACTTAAAGACTATCTTACAGAGGAATATTCGCAGGCCATTTATCAGGTTATTACAGCTTTCCGCCCTTCTATCGTACTTATAGGCGCTACTACCATAGGCCGGGATCTGGGGCCAAGATTATCGGCGAGGCTTGAAACCGGTCTGACAGCGGATTGTACCAAACTGGAAATATCGTCTGATACCAAAGAGCTTATGAGCACCCGTCCCGCTTTCGGAGGAAATCTTATGGCTACGATCATTTGTACCGATCACAGGCCGCAGATGTCTACCGTCCGTCCTGGCGTGATGCAAAGAAGGGAAAAAGATCCTTCAAAGAAAGGAACGATAATACCGTTCGAAGCAAAATTCGATAAATCCAAATTTAAAGTAAAACTCCTTGAGAATGTAAAAGAGGATAAAGGCCTGATAGATATTACGGAAGCCAAGATACTTATTTCAGGCGGCAGGGGCGTAGGCTCGAAAGACGGGTTTGAGAAGTTGCAGGTATTGGCCGGGGTGCTGGGTGCGGAAGTATCTTCATCCAGGGCTATGGTTGATGCTGGTATAATAAGCCATGACAGGCAGGTAGGACAGACCGGTAAGACCGTAAGGCCCGATCTTTATTTTGCCTGCGGTATTTCGGGAGCAATACAGCACCTTGCAGGTATGGAAGAGTCCGATTTTATCGTTGCGATAAATAAAGATAAATTCGCTCCTATATTTAACGTTTCGGATGTGGGTATAGTGGGGGATGTGAATAAGATTATCCCGCTGCTTACCGAAAGACTTTCCAGGGAAATAAAGAAATAGCATGTAGTTATGCAGTATAAGCTCTTTTATCTGAAAAGGGCTGTTCTAAAAAATTATGTGCTGAAATAAGAAAAAGTATGTCCGGCAAGAAACAAATTTGCCGGACATATTCTTATCTTTTTAAGAAAGCACTCAGGATGCTTTGAGAGCCTCCTCCAGAGAGATTCCCAGAGCTTTGGCAACTCCAGCTCCGTAAGCCGGGTCGGCTTTACTGCAATTTCTTACATGGCGCTGTTTAATAAAGAGTTCCGCATCCCCCATAGCACGTGCTGTATTTTCAAACAGTACCTGTTGTTGTGCGGCGCTCATAAGCCTGAACAGGTCACCCGGTTGAGAATAGTAATCATCATCATATTCTCTTTCATTATAATTATATACATCTCCGGCGGATTTCAGAGGCGGTTCTTTTTTCTCCGGAGAATCTTGCCACTCTCCATAACTGTTCGGTTCGTAACCTTTTGCAGATCCATAGTTACCGTCTACACGCATCGAGCCGTCTCTGTGGAAAGCGTGATAAGGGCAGCGCGGCATGTTTACCGGTATCTGGGTATGATTGACTCCGAGACGGTATCTCTGTGCATCTCCGTAAGAAAACAGACGTCCCTGCAACATTTTGTCGGGAGAAAAGCCGATACCTTCTACTACATTCATCGGATTGAAAGCGGCCTGCTCTACATCCGCAAAATAATTCTCCGGATTTTTATTTAGTTCCAATATACCTACATCATGTAAAGGAAACTCTTTATGAGACCATACTTTTGTCAGATCAAATGGATTTATCCTGTAATTGTGCGCCTGTTCTTCCGTCATAAGCTGTATGCGGAATTTCCAGCGCGGAAAATCACCTCTTTCTATTGCATCAAAAAGGTCACGCTGATGCGATTCGCGATCTTTACCTATTAATATTTCGGCTTCCTTGTCCGTCAGATTTTTGATTCCCTGCATGGTTTCAAGATGGAATTTAACCCATATTCTCCGGTTATCTTTATTGTAAAAACTGTATGTATGGCTGCCGAAACCGTGCATATGCCGGTATGAGGCCGGAATACCCCTGTCGCTCATGGTAATTGTAACCTGGTGTAATGCTTCAGGCAGCAGTGTCCAGAAATCCCAGTTGTTATTGGCGCTTCTCATGTTTGTTTTAGGATCTCTTTTCACTGCATGGTTGAGATCCGGAAATTTAAGAGGATCCCTCAGAAAAAATACCGGGGTGTTGTTTCCTACCAGATCCCAGTTTCCTTCATCTGTGTAAAATTTCATGGCAAATCCGCGTATGTCCCTCTCTGCATCGGCTGCACCTCTTTCTCCGGCTACCGTTGAAAAACGGACAAAACATTCGGTTTTTTTACCTATGCCGGAAAAAATGGAAGCTCTTGTATATGCAGTTATATCATGGGTTACCGTAAACGTGCCGAAAGCTCCGGAACCTTTGGCATGCATTCTTCTCTCCGGAATTACCTCCCTGTCGAAATGGGCCAGTTTTTCTAAAAACCACGGGTCTTGTAATACCACAGGGCCTCTCTGCCCCGCCGTCTGGATATTCTGATTATCCGCTATCGGACGGCCGTTAATTGATGTTAGTTTTTTCTTTTCCATAAAATTGTCATTAATATATAATAGCGCTAATTTATATATAATATTTTATACTTACAAATTATAAATAATAATTATTATAAATTGTAGTATTTATGAATCAATCATTGTTTTAATAACAATTCTTTGACGTACCTGTTCGATAGTCCGGAAACTTTTAAATGATTTTTCTAGCCATTCTTTTACCCCCGAAATGCGAAGCATTTTTTGACTTCTCCACATCTGCCCTTGATTTTGAAGTTATAACCAGATATACGCCCAGGAATATCAATATGGCCGCAAACGGCTTGTTCCACGTAAATACATCCTGACCTATACTTATGGCTGTTATGGTTGTAATGACAGGCTGCATATAGTTATACATGCTGACTGTCGTAGGACGTAATAGTTTCAATGACAATGCAACCAGCAGATACGGAATGAATGTGCCCAGAATAAGGGCGAATGCCAGTTCCTCAAGTACCAGCATGCTCGGGAACCCCATATTATTAAGTTCGCCTATAAACTTCATATCCCGGTAGCAGAAGGGGAGAGTAGCCATGCCTCCGTAAAAGAATACCCACTTCATTACATGTATAGGAGAGTGTGTCTTCATAATAGGTTGTACAAGCACCAGATATAAGCCGTACACTACGCAGCTTGCTCCTACCAGCAAATTCCCGGAAAGCGTTCCGGTTTGTCCGGAAGTAGTAGGATTTGCGCTGGCATACATGATTATAATAGCTCCGGTCATGCCTATTAATACACCTCCGGCCTTTTTTAATGATATAGGTTCTTTAATGATAATGGAAGCGAATATCATTGTCAGAATAGGGGTACATGTGCATATCAGGGAGGCGTCTACGGGGGAGGTCATGGATAATCCCCCTAAAAAGAAAAGCTGGTTGAAAGCGGTCCCCAACAAACCGCATAAAAATAATCTTATATGGTCTTTAGTGGTGAATTTACGTCCCTTGTTCCTTATTATCAATCCCAGAATAAAAAAAGCGAAGCAGGCAAACAGTATCCTTAACTGGCTTAGCCCGAAGGGGGGCATGTGATTTGGGATAATCATCCTCGATACGGAGGTATTCAAGGCGAAGCATACATTTGCAAGCAATATAAAAATGCTCCCTTTAACTTTAGGGTTCATGTTCATACGTTTAAAAATTTTTTAAGGCTTACGCCCTGATTTATAAAAAATTTTTCAAGTTACGTTTCATTATATTATCCGTTAATTCGGTTGCCTTTGCCAGCGCCGGGATAATATGCGTAAATATATACTGTTCTCCTACTTCATCAGCAAATCCGGCCTTTTGTAAATATTGCAGAACTTTTTCATTTACACCGCTTAAAATTATCCGGATGTTTTCTTTTTCCGATCTTTTCAATAGACTCCGGAGGTTATTAAGCCCGGTAGAATCCATGAACGGTACTTTTCTCATTCTTATTATACGTACGACGGGACTTTTTTTCCCAATATCCCTGTCGAGTTCGTCCAGTTTGCTTGCAAGCCCGAAAAAGAAAGGGCCTTCTATTTCATATATTTCAACTCCGGCCGGTACGTCTATATGTTCCGTATTGCTTAGCTGTGCAAGTTCCTCGTTCTCCGTACCGGGAACCGTTTCCCCCGTAAGTATTTTAACGGAAGAGGTTTCGGAAACACGTTTTACGAAGAGTATTATAGCCAGTACGAGTCCTATCTCTATCGCTATGGTAAGATCTATTATTACCGTAAGGAAATAGGTTATAAGCAATACCGCTATATCAGTTTTATCTCCTTTCAGTAAATATTTGAAAGTCCGCCATTCGCTCATATTGTATGCTACCATAACCAGTATGGCGGCAAGACAGCCCAGCGGGATATATACTGCGTAGGGCATCAGGAACAGAAATATCAACAATAATACTGCAGCATGTATTACTCCCGTCAGGGGTGTTTTTCCGCCGTTGTTTATGCTTGTCATTGTCCTTGCGATAGCTCCGGTAGCCGGAATGCCTCCGAAAAACGGGGTTATTATATTGGCAATGCCCTGGCCTATCAGTTCGGTATTCGAATTATGTCTTTTTCCCGTAACTCCATCGGCGACCATTGCGGCAAGAAGCGATTCTATCGCGCATAAAAGGGCTATGGTAAATGCAGGTTGAAACATTTTCTGTGCCGTTTCCCACGTAATTTGAGGAGCCTGCGGCTTCGGAAGCTCTATGCCATTTGCCAGTTCCGGGAATTTGCTTCCTATGGTAGCAAACTCTATTCCTGCAAATCCGGAAAGAAGCAAAGCGCCCGTAGTACCTATAATTATAGCTATAAGGGAACCCGGAATCCGTCTGGTTACTTTGTGCCAGTATATGATAATTAACAGGCATACGATACTGAGAATGGTTTCGTATATGTTTATAGATTCCAGGTTACTTAAATAAGTTCCCCATTGAGGGATAAATTCGCCGGGTACTTTTTCTATCTGCAACCCGAAAAAGTCCTTTATCTGTGTTGAGAAAATAACAGTGGCTATACCGCTGGTAAAACCGACCACTATCGGGTAGGGGATAAATTTTATTATATTGCCAAGTTTGAAAATACCCATTAATACCAGCATTATTCCCGCAAGTGCTGTCGCTATTATTAATCCCGATATACCGTATTGGGCTACAATACCGTAAACAATAACTATAAAAGCTCCGGTAGGCCCTCCTATAAGAAAATGCGATCCGCCCAGCAGCGAAACCAGAAATCCCGCTACTATAGCTGTAATCAATCCCTGCTGCGGTGTAACGCCGCTCGCGATACCGAATGCAATAGCCAGTGGAAGCGCCACTATTCCTACAATTATACCTGCTATAAGATCTGCCGTGAATGTCTCTTTGTTATAATTTCCTTTCTTGAAAAGTTCTAATATTTTAGGTTGAAAAACCTCTGATATTTTAAAGTTCATCGTTAAGTTTATGAGTAAATAGTAAGTGAATAGCTAAAGTTACGGGGTACAAAGATATACTAAATTTTCTCATCTTACTCCGGACAGGCGATATTTCATTTACGGATACTTTTAAAAAACCTGTTCCGTCTATATTTATTGCTTACGGGATCTTTTGAATATATAATACCGATTACGGAACCTGTAATGTATTTGCCGGGAATAGGGCCGAAATACCTCGAATCATAAGATTCTGATACATTGTCTCCTGCAACAAAATAATAGTCTTCTTTAAATCTGTAATGTATGGTATCTTTTGAAAATATAACTGATTGCTTTGTTTCATATTCAATAATATGACTATATAATTTAAAATTCAGAGAATCGATTATGATTGTCTGACCTGTTGCCGGTATTTGCATAGGGCCGAAATTCAGCATACTCCAGTTTTTTGTCGTATCATGGTAAAATATCCGCTTTTCGAATTTTTTTGAGAGATACGGAAATTCGTAAGAGAGTGAAGGTTTAATATAATTTCCGTTACAAATAATAATAGTATCGCCCGGCAATCCTATTATGCGTTTACAATAAAAATAGTCGCTTTTGAATTCTATTTTATTACGGTGATGAGGAAACGGATAATTAAAAATAATAATATCCCCTCGTTTGATTTCTCTTTGCCGGGATGTATCGGGATATATCTTATTAACGATTACTTTGTCTCCGTGAAGGAGTCCGGGACTCATTGATTGTGTTGATATTCTATATGTATCGTATAATATTCCGCAAAAAATGAAAGTTAAGATAAATAAAAATAACAATCCGGCAACAAAGCATAATACTATTTTGACAATAGGTTTATTTTTCATTCTCAATATGTACTTTCATTGTAAGCAAATGATTTTTTTTCTCGGTATTTGCCCGTACCACTGTTCTTAAAATCTGCGTACCGAACTTTCCTTTAGTATCAATAGTGAGTTTTATTATTGCGGTATCTTGTACAGGTATTATTTTTTTTGAAATAAGGACACTCGTACAAAGACAATCCGGACTTACAAGATAAAGTATAAGAGGCTCCTTGCCTGTATTTTTCAGAATAAAACTTCCATTAAGGAGCGTATCCTTGAATACCTTATTAAAGTCAATCTCGGTTTTGTCGAATTGTATTGCCGTAACCGGAATATTATATTGTTCATTACTTATCGTATCAACTTTAACAGGCCTTATTGCAACTATGGTCTGACGCGGTGTATTTAAAATTTTAATTGCCATAACTATTGATAATATGATTGACGATACTACAATAATTATGAAAAAAT
>CAYVED010000063.1:0-13670 GCA_964449975.1 uncultured Muribaculaceae bacterium | reverse complement strand
ATATGCCGATAAAATTTTTTCAGACGATAAAAAAGAAAGCGGGGGAATCCAGGTTATTTATGATTCTTAAAAATAAATACCTGTTGGTAACGTTGTTTTTTATTGTCTGGATAGTATTTTTCGATTCCAATAATCTTATAAACTGGTACTACGATATTAAAACCGTTGTCATGCAGCAAAAGCAGAAGATATATTATGAAGACGCCATAAAGATTACGGAAGAAAAACTCAAAGAACTCGGCTCCAACAGGGACAGTCTGGAAAAATTCGCGAGGGAACAATACTATTTCCATGAAAAAGATGAAGAATTGTTCATTATGGATAAACCTCGGTAACCGGATTTAATAAACATATTAAAATACACATAATACAGATGAACACCAAAACAATAGAAAGCATTAATCCGATTGTGGCCTTTTTGGGTAAAAGTCCGCAGGAATTTACAAAAAACGACATTATCAGATATGTAGCAGAGAACGGAATACGTATCATTAATTTCCGTTACGCCGGCAATGACGGACGGCTTAAAACCTTGAATCTTCCCGTATTGAGCGGGCAATATCTGGATACCGTTCTTACTTACGGAGAGAGAGTGGACGGATCCAGCCTTTTCCCTTATATAGAGGCCGGTTCTAGCGATCTTTACGTAGTCCCTAAATTCAGGACTGCTTACGTCGATCCTTTTTCAGATATTCCTACGCTGGGATTGCTCTGCTCTTATTTTACAAAAGACGGTCTTCCTCTGGAATGTTCTCCGGAATATACTCTTCAGAAAGCCCAGAAAGCGTTTAAAGAGGCTACCGGATATACCTTTGAAGCAATGGGAGAGCTTGAATTTTATGTAATAGCGGACGATGTGGAACTCTATCCTACTCCTAACCAGAAAGGATACCACGAATCCGAGCCTTTTTCAAAATTCGGACAATTCCGCTGTGAAGCCATGGAACTTATAGCAAAAGCCGGCGGTCAGATAAAATACGCCCACTCCGAGGTGGGTAATTTCACCCTGGACGGAAAGATATATGAACAGAATGAAATAGAATTTCTTGTGAATCCTGCCGATACTGCCGCAGACCAGTTGCTTATAGCAAAATGGATACTCCGTACCCTCGCATATCAGTACGGATTCGATATTACTTTCGCTCCTAAAATTACCGCAGGAAAAGCCGGAAGCGGGATGCATTTCCATACGCGTATAGTGAAAGACGGTAAAAGCGTAATGACCGATAACGGCGTTCTGAGCGATACTGCACGTTCGGCAATCGCCGGCTATATGACATGCGCTTCGTCTCTTACCGCATTCGGCAATACCAATCCGACATCCTATTTCAGGCTTGTACCTCATCAGGAAGCTCCTACGACTATCTGCTGGGGAGACAGGAACCGTTCCGTTCTGGTACGCGTACCTTTGGGATGGACGGGAAAGAACAATATGCTGCAACTGGCAAATCCGCTGGAAACGGAAAAATATCTTATTCCCGACAAACAGACTGTAGAGTTGAGATCGCCGGACGGATCTGCGGATGTTTATCTTATAATAGCCGGACTGATCGTTGCGGCCCGTCTGGGATTACAGAACAAAGAAGCGCTGGAGATAGCAAAAAGATGCTATGTTGATGTAAATATACATAATGACGAGAACAAAGAGAAAATGCTTTCGCTGGAACAGCTTCCTGCCTCTTGTTACGAATCTGCCCTCGCTCTGGAAAAAAACAGGGGTTTGTACGAGGCAGAAGGAGTATTCAGCCCTGTGCTTATCGATGGCGTTATAAAACAACTCAAATCTTTCAATGATTCGAATATACGCGAAGAGGTAGATAAAAATCCTGAGAAGATGATGGAACTTGTTTACAGGTTTTATCATTGCGGATAAGAAGATGCCCAATAACTACCCTAACCGCCGCTACATTAAGATTGTCAGGGTGTTGCATATTTCAACACCCTGACAATCTTAATGTAGCGGCGGTTGAGGTAGTTAATATATCCGAAAGGTTATCCGATTCGTATGTCGGAAGTCCTTCACACGGTGTATGATTAGGATTATAATAAAATTGGTCTATCCCGAATATCTGCGCTCCTTCAATATCGTTGGCAAAATCATCACCCACCATAAGGGTAACCTTTTTTACATACCGCCGATTATTATCATATTGCTCTTTTGTGGCGATAGCCTCAAGAGCTTTGCGGAATATAACGGGAGACGGCTTATGTATGCCTGTTTCTTCAGATGTGATAACTGCATCTACATATTGCATTATCCCCGAATTCGAGAGTTTACGATGCTGGACTTCTTTGAATCCGTTGGATATAATGGATATTTTTCCCCCTTTGAGTTTAATGCCTGCCAGTACTTCTGCGGCGTTCGGTTCGAGTTCGGTTTCGTATGTCATCCGGGTGAGATACGCCTCTCCGAACTCTGTAGATAGCTCTTCCAGAGCTTTTTCGGTAAAGTTACAGCTATTATCTTTCTCTTTAAGATACTCTTCGAAAACTTTATGAAATCTCAATCTGCGCAGTTCCTCCTTTGTCAGCTCTCCGGCTTCGTATTTTGCCCATAGCCTGTGATTTATCTTGTCATATCTATCGAAAAAGAGTTCCTTATCGTCAAACCCGAACATAGAAAAGAGGCTATATTCATCTATAAGCCCGAATATAGCCCTCTTTGCATTTTTATCGAAACTCCATAACGTCCTGTCGAGATCAAATAAATAATATTTATACATGATTATTTAGTGTAATAATCTATCATTTTATTTATGGCCCTCTGGCATACCGGACAGAATCCTTTGGCTGTATTATTCTTCATACGGCATTCATAGTAAGGTCTGTATATCCCTTTTGCCATGTATCCGCCGCCCTCGAAAACCCCTACTACATCAATATATGCGGGATCGTTCGGAGTAGGTTGCGGAGTATCTTTGGAGATCATATCTTTCCATTTTTTCTCAAAGTTTACCAGAGTGGTTATATTCGGTTCCCAGGGCTCCGTTTTTAGATTGTAAAAATCTTCATACGCTACTTCCGATTCGTAGTATTCGTCGGCCAGACCGGCGAAACTATGCCCGAATTCATGTACGAATACAGGCGCTTCCAGTTTATGGTCGGACATGCTTAAACCGTAGAAATTATATATTCCTCCCCCGCCGTACTTGTTTGTATTCACGATTACGTAAAGGGCGTCGTAAGGGGAGTTGGAAGCTATGCGGCTTATCAACTTCTGATCCGGTGATGTAAGATAACGGTCTATTCTGAACGTATAGAAATTAGAGCTTGCAACGGTATTTTTCCAGATGTCGTGGTGAGGAATATCGGTTCCGGAATCTTTGGATACGGATTCTACGGCCCAGATATTGAAATCCTGTTTCCTGCTTTTATACGGTTCCATTTCAAAAAGGTATCCTGCGAATTTTTCGGCGTCCTTCCTGAATTTATCCATTTCATCGGCGGTATATCCTTCTGCTATAAATAACAGATCCACTTTCTCGTTAGAGTTGCCGTTATTGAGAATAGAGGCGACATTGAAGTTATTTGTTATTTCTTTATTTATAAGTTTATCTTCCGGATCTATTTCTATTGAATAAATTTCTTTGAATTTCCCGGAGGATTTTACTCTCTCAGATATTACCAACTGCACTTTATTTTTAGGGAAAGGAACTATATAGGAACTGTAAAAAGATTTTGGGGTATGTCCGGCCTCTGCTGTTGTCCTCCATTCCTGGAATAATGTGTTAAAACCTTTGGAATATATCGTTTCGCCGTTAAGATTTCTTATTTCCAGGTAATATTCCCCGTATCCGAAAGGGTCTTTGAGATTTGTTCTGGAACCGCTCCAGGCACACTCTTTCGCCAGTCCGTCCAGGAATACGTGTTGAGAATCTGAATCTCCGGCGAAAACAAGATCTATCCTGAGCCTTTCAGGAGTGAAATAGGTATCATATTTTATCTGGCAATTTGCCGGAAATACGGCAAAAATCAATATTAGGGATATAATAATCTGTTTCATACGTTAAATTTTTTAAGGTTTATGCTTCAATTTATAACATTTTTCTATTTTTAAAGGTGTTATATAGCTAGATAAAGCCCGGTTTATAAAAAATTTTCATACGCTTTGTTTTACTGTATTAAAACTGTTATTTTCCGGTATAATTATGCGGTGTAATTATAAGAATCTCGTCTTTAACGTTCCGTGGAACATCCAGTTCTTTTACGAATTCAATAATACTCTCTCTGGTAATAGCGTTATTTCCCCTGGTAAGAGCTTTTAAGGCTTCATAAGGATTGGGATATCCCTCTCTCCGGAGTACAGTCTGGATTCCTTCTGCAACCACAGCCCAGTTATTATCCAGATCGCGGTTTAATGCTTCACGGTTCAGAATAAGTTTCTCCATACCTTTCTTTAAAGATTTAAGAGCTATTACGGAATGCGCCAAAGGAACTCCTACGTTTCTCAATACGGTAGAATCGGTAAGATCCCTTTGCAATCTCGAAACCGGCAGTTTGTTTGCAAGATGAGAATAAACTGCGTTTGCAATGCCGAGATTACCTTCCGCATTCTCGAAATCTATCGGATTTACCTTATGGGGCATTGCCGACGAACCTACTTCTCCCTCTTTAACTTTCTGGCGGAAATATTCCATTGAGATGTAGCTCCATATATCCCGTGCAAAATCTATAAGAATATTATTTATCCTTTTAAGATTATCGAACAGGGCGGCCAGGTTATCGTAATGTTCTATCTGGGTTGTGGGGTACGAGCGTTTAAGCCCCAGCCTTCCTTCTACGAAGTCTGCGGCGAATTTATTCCAGTCTATGTGGGGATATGCAAAATTATGCGCATTGAAATTTCCCGTCGCGCCGCCGAACTTTGCGGAATAAGGGATTGTACCGAGCAATTTTAATTGTTCATTGAGCCTGGATACGAATACATCTATCTCTTTACCCAAACGTGTAGGGGATGCCGGTTGTCCGTGTGTATGGGCGAGCATAGGAATATTCTCCCATTCCGTGACATACTTTTTCAATATATCCAGAATATCGTTCAGAGCAGGCATATAGACATCTTTTATACCTTCCAGAAGCGACAGGGGAACGGAAGTGTTGTTTATATCCTGGGAAGTCAGGCCGAAATGAACGAACTCCCCGAATTCCTCAATTCCGTTTTCTTTAAATTTCTTTTTGATGTAATATTCAACGGCTTTTACATCATGGTTCGTTATTTTCTCTATATCTTTTACCTGCGATGCCTCTTCCGGGGTGAATTTATTGTATATATCCCTTAAAATACCGAATCTGGTTTTATCGAAACTTTCGAGTTGTTTTAACGGAATATCGCAAAGCGCTATGAAATATTCGATCTCGACCCTTATCCTGTATTTTATAAGGGCGTATTCGGAGAAATAAAATCTCAGTTTCTCCACTTGTTTTTTATATCTGCCGTCTATGGGCGATACGGCTAAAATCGCATTATCTGACATATTAATTATTTATTTTTAATGATCTTTAATTCTGAGAAAAGATGCTCCCTGTTCAATGGTTTTGCAAGAAATCCACTGCATCCGCTCTCTACGGCAATATTTTTATCGGTATCGAATACATATGCCGTCAATGCTATTATAGGTATATTTTTATTGAACTCCCTTATTTTACGGGTTGCTTCCAGGCCATCCATAACGGGCATTTTCATATCCATTAATATATAATCCGGCGACTGTGTAACAGCATATTCTACAGCCTCTTCACCATTACGCGCCCTTGTTATGTTAAAATCGTCTTTCAGCAGTTTATATGCCAGGATGTAGTTATTATCCATATCTTCCGCAATAAGAAGATTTTTCTTCCCGTCATTATCTTGCTGTTCATTATTAATGTGGAGCGGAGTATCTTTGATTATTCTCATGGCTATATCTTTTGTAATATTATTCGAATCCGGCTTCTCCGGCACGATATTACAAGGCAGCTTCAGAATGAATCGGGAACCTTTGCCTTCCTGTGAATTCACATAAATATCCCCGTTCATAGCGTTGGCCAGGGCTTTACATATAGAGAGCCCCAATCCTGTACCCTGCGCAAAGTCATTCAGTTTTTCAAATCTGTCGAATATCTTTTTTATGTTGTTGCCGGATATTCCTATTCCAGTGTCAGTGACGCTTATTATAAGGTGCTCATCCCTATATGTATAGTCCAGTGATACGCTCCCCTTTAACGTGAATTTAAATGAATTCATCACAAAATTGGTTATAATCTGTCCTATACGGTTCTTATCCGAATATATATTAATAGAGAAATCGTCTGTTTTATATATAAACTCTATATTTTCCGGTTTTCTTAAAGCCAGAGCGGAACAGAGGTTTTGCAAATACTCTCCGAGATTGAATCCGGTATATTTCAACTCGAGATAACCGGCTTCTATTTTAGACAGATCCAGAATATCGTCGATAAGCTGGAGCAACTGTTCGCTGTTTGTCTTTATGATATTTCTGAATTGTTCTTTTTCTTCTTTGTTTTCGGAATCGGCTATAAGGCTGGAGAATCCTACTATGGCATTAAGGGGAGTTCTTATTTCATGGCTCATATTTGCAAGAAATGCCGATTTAATTTTGTTCGACACTTCTGCTTTATTCCTTAACGAGATAAGGTTGTCCGTTATCTGTTTCCACTTACTGTTATTGCGCCTTAATCCTATGTAGCTTAATATCTCCCCCGCCGTATTGCGTTTATATGCTGCCGTCTCTGTGGAGTACCATTCGTAGTTTCCTTCTTTGTCCATGAAACGGAACTCGGCGGAGATCTTTCCTTCGTTGCGCATCTCCATAGATGTGATAAACTTTAAAGCCAGCGGAATATCTTCCGGATATACATTATCCAGGAACTCTGTTTTCGTATATTTCTCTTTTTCGTCAATTTCACCGGAACTGTTTAATTTTATGAATATCTTTTGTAAAAGATCATATTGCATTAATGTTATCCCGTTTGTCTCCGTAATGAAGATTGTTTTAAGCCTGTAATCTTCTAATTGATTTTTCAGCTTTATTTCGTCGGTGACATTTTTTAATGTGCCTATAATACGGCAAGGAGCCTCCGGAGTCTTTTCTATCCTTGCCATTATTATTTCATAAACGGAATATGAAACATCTCCGGAATTCCGTTTTATCCTGAAACATTCATAGGATTTGCTTCTGGTTCCGGCGGACAAATCGTTAAATGCTGCGGCCAGAGAGGATACGTCTTCAGGGTGTACTCTTGTGAGTACAACATCTATGATTTCCCCTTCCTCAAAAATCTCCCCGCGCAGTTTCGATAATTTTTTTGTCTCTATATTGTAGCTCCAGGCGCTTATTTTGCCGGCATCGAAAGCCATTTCCAATTCCTGTTTCGAAGAGTTCTGTAATCTGACGGCTTTTTTTACCCGTTTTCTGAGTATCCATGCGAATACGGTCATAAATGTTGCTATTGCGGCCAGGGTAAAAATAACCATAAAAAATATTTCACCTATTTTCGTACCGGTAGCTATTCCGAACCATTTATCATATATGCTGTCGTATCTGCCGGACATCTTCAGCTTTTGTATTGCAAGATTTATCTGATAAAGAAGATTGTCATTTCTCTTAGGCAGTGCGACTGAGTATTTGAGCGGTTTTATTCCGGATTCTGCAACTTTTAAATTCTTTAGTTTAAGGTTTTTTATAAAATGGAGGATAATTTCTTCGTTTCCAAGAAGTATGTCTCCCTTTCCGCTCTCCATTAATTTTAGTCCATCCTCTATATCTTTAACGGTAAGCAGATTATCAGATAATTTCTGTTTTTTGATAAAATCAGTGCTCCACGGGTCGGAAACGATGATTATTTGCTTTCCTTTCAGGTCGTTAAGACCTGAATAAAACTCACCTTCTCTTAATACGACACCTATATTAATCATTGTAAGAGGAAGGGCGAATTGTATCTTACGGTTTCCTTCCGGATAATATATCATTCCGAGAAATATATCGGCACTGTCTTTTTGACTTACCGGTTTACAGTAAAAAGATCCGGGTTCCGCCAGTTCGATAATATAATCATTATAGCCCAACTCTTCCATGGCGGCTTTTATCATGTCCACATTGAATCCGTCCGGCTCGCCTTTGGTATTTATGAATTCGAAAGGGGGAGAGTTGCTTTCTCCCTTTATTATAATAGTATTATCCGGTATCCAGTTCGGAGGGAAAGAATACCCCTGTAAATTCGATAAAAGTAATACAATTATAAATGTTACAAATAACCTTTTGTACATAAATTAAATCGCTATAAAATTACAAATGTAATAAAAAATAGCTGATTACAGCTTTATTAACCGGGATTTACCTCTTTCCAATGCATTCTTGAGTATCCGGCATTGTACTCCTTCTTTTACATCGTGCACCCTTATTATATCGGCACCCAGCAAAAGCGCCTGCAGATTAAGGGCGGCCGTTCCGCATAACGCTTCGTCGGGGGTTATATCCAACAGCTTCCAGATCATTCCTTTACGTGATATTCCCACGAGTATTCCGAACTTTTTCCCGGTTGCTTCCGAAAGCTCTTTTTTTAAATACGGAATCCCGTTGAGCAACTGATAATTTTGTTCTATTGTTTTTGCGAACCCGAATCCGGGATCTACGATATAGTTTTTAATCCCGTAACGTTGTGCCGATTCTTCGAATTCTACGAAATACCTTATAATCTCATTCACTACTCCGTCGGGATAATCGCATAATCCCTGCATCGTATCCGGTCTGCCTCTTTTGTGCATGGCAATATAAGGCAGTCCGAGTTCGCCTACGGTTTTGAGCATCCGGGGATCGTCTTCACCCGAGGAAATATCGTTCACAATAAACTCCCCGATAGTGTCATACACCCTTCGTACTATTTCCGAATGGTACGTATCTACTGAAACGGTCGCCCGGCCGCCGTATCTGCTTAAAATATTGTCCGGATACATACCGTTGTATCCGAGATATTCTTTCGCTATGAATTTCAGCGGTTCTCTTAAATATTCCCATTCCTGTTCCATACTTACCGGAGTTGAACCGGGACGTGTCGAACACGCCCCTATATCTATTATATCAGCTCCGTCCGCCAGCATCCGGTTTATCTTATTTTCAACTTCTGCAAGCCCTGTGCACCTGCTTCCCTTATAAAAAGACTCGTTATTGATATTAATGATCCCCATTATTTTCGGATCCGTGTTTGTTGCCATTTTTTTCTATCTTTGTAATTCGTACAAAAATAAATAAAAAAGTTATGTTAATTGTTCTGGAGGGGCTTGACGGAGCCGGAAAAAGTACGCAGGTAAAACTATTGAAGGAATATATCGTTTCAAAGGGGAGGGAATTAAAGTATTTGCATTTTCCCAGATATACATCGTCGGTTTACGGAGAGATGATCGCAGGTTTTTTAAGGGGAGATTTCGGGAATATAGAACAGGTGCATCCCAGGCTGGTGGCATTGCTTTTTGCTGAGGACAGGAGGGATGCTTCGGGAATGATAAGAGAGTGGCTGGAACAGGGGTGTTGTGTCCTTCTTGACAGGTATGTTTACTCCAATATAGCGTATCAGTGTTCCAAAATAAAAGATAAAAAAGAAGCGGATAATCTAATGGAGTGGATTTTCAATCTTGAATATAACGTTTTCGGGATACCTGAGCCGGATGTAAATATTTTCCTTGACGTCCCGATAGGTTTTGTTGATAAAAAACTCCGGGAAGGGCGCAGCGGGGACGACGACAGGGATTATCTTAACGGTAAACCCGATATACATGAGGCCGATATTGCATTTCAGGCCGGAGTAAGGGAAGTATATATGAAACAGTGTAAAATGGATAATAAATTTTTCCGGATAAATTGCGGGGATGAAAATGGTAATATGCTTCCTCCGGGGGAGATTTTTAAACGGATAGAAAAATATATTCAGATATGAATTTCTTAAGAGGTATAAGCAGATTTATTATAGGCTCCGTATTTATTTTATCCGGTTTTTTTAAAGCTATAGATCCTATAGGCGGAGGCCTCAAAATAAAAGAGTACCTTACTGCTTTTCATCTGGGATTTATGGATTTTATGAGTATCCCGGTTTCGCTGTTGTTATCCGTTATGGAGTTTCTTATAGGAGTCGCAGTGCTTAAAGGCCTTAAAATGAAAATTTTCTCCGGTGCGGCATTCTGGTTTATGGTATTTTTCACATCCCTTACTTTTTATTCGGCGCTTTTTGATCCCGTAAAAGATTGCGGATGTTTCGGAGAGGCGATCCGTCTTACCAACTGGGAAACCTTCTATAAAAATATTATTTTATTGGCCGCCGCCGCCGTAATATATTTCCAGCGTAAGAAATTCGAACCTATAGCTTCCGTAAGATGGGAGATTATTTATATTTCAATATATTTCCTGTTCATATCCGGAATATCCGTATATGCTCTTGTAAAGATGCCCCAGATAGATCTGGGAGATTATAAAGCGGGCACAATCCTCACTGATTACCGGGGTTCCGCTCCGGAAAAAGAATACAGTACAATATTTATATACTCTAAAGACGGACAGGAGAAAGAATTTACAATAGATAATCTTCCCGATTCCACCTGGCATTTTGTAGATTCCAGGACATCCGTTATACAAGAAGGAGGAGAAAAAGAGTTTACGGATTTTGTTCTAAAGGATTCGGCCGGAAATTACGTCACTGACGGGATATTGAATAACGACGCTCCCCTGTTCTTCGCTTCATTTTATAATACGGGGAATATTTCAGAGAAAAAAATGAAGAGGCTTGAACGGCTCAAGGATACCTTGAATGTGAACGGAGCCTTGTTTTACATTCTCAGCGGAAACGGAACGGAGCAGACGGAAACGGCTTTCGGAAATACGGACATACCGGTATTATATTCCGATTATAAGACCGTTCTTTCTTTTAACCGCTCTAACGGAGGGCTTACATATATCTACGGCGGGGATATAATAGAAAAATGGGCGTGGGGGAATTATCCGTTTTCTTCCATGCGCAGAATATTGGCACGCGATCCTGAAGTGCTGGTAGCCAACGGTATAATATCTGACCAGCTTTTTGCCGAAATATCGCTTGCCGTTATATTTTTTATGATTGTGATTGTGAGGTTTATATCAAAGATCATATATAAAAAATACCTTTCAAAACTGGAGAGTATAATTATTAACTGAACCCAATAAATAACTATGGAAATTTACAGAAAACTACTCTTGTTTACGGCCGTTATTATGATTTCGGCTTCTGTTTTTGCGCAGAAACAGACAAAAGTCCTTTTTAAAACGACTAAAGGGGATATAAAGATAGCGCTTTATGATAAGCAGACTCCGCTGCATGCCGCAAATTTCAAAAAGCTGGTAAAGCGGAAATATTTTGACGGAATACTTTTCCACAGGGTGATAAAAGATTTTATGATACAGGCCGGCGATCCCGATTCCAGAAATGCCGCTGTCGGAGAAAAATTAGGTGACGGAGGCCCGGATTATACTGTTCAGCCGGAGTTCAGGATACCGGATATTTTCCACCGCCGGGGGGTGCTTGCCGCCGCCAGAGAGGGGGATGATGTAAATCCGGACAAGGAATCCAGTGCTTCCCAATTCTATATTGTATGGGGAAAAATTTTCGATGACGAAGGTCTTGATAAAGTTCAGAAAAGGATAGACAAGCGTACCGGAGGAACCGTACAACTTACGCCGCAAATGCGCGAAACCTATAAAACCGTTGGCGGTACGCCGCATCTGGACGGTTCGTATACGGTTTTCGGGGAGGTGCTGAAAGGCATGGAGGTGGTAGATGCCATACAGCAATCCGTTACCGATAAGAACGACCGGCCGGTAGAGGATATCCGGATCATTTCTGCCCGGATCGTAAGATAACCTGCATTACGATTACTTTATTCCAGTTCAAACAGCACCAGGTATGGCTTTTCGTCTGTCTCCTTTGTATAGAAATCAATCAGGATATTTCCCTGCTGCCATTTTGGGTAGAACGGCTTATCGCTGTCGGGTAACAGGATTCCGGATTTATATATTTTCGGCTCATTTTTAGCCAGCAGGTAAAGTTGTTTCTGCTTTCCGGGAGTCATAAGAGTGACATACCGGTATGTGCTGTCTTCCGCATAATCATACAGGAAAGTGACCTGTCCGGCAATATCTGCAAAACGCTCTATATTAGATTTTTTAATACCATTCTCAAAATGAAAACAACAGCGCGGAACTAATTTATTCCCGGATATATCTACCGTAAATACCGTATCGGTGGACATCTGGTGGAAAATAATCTCGTGATCCGACTTAAACAGAGATTTATATTCCTGATAGGCCGTGATTGAGGCCTTGGGGGTATACTTGAATTTAAGATGATTCGGATATAAAGCCAGCGTATCGCCTCCTGGGTGCCGTGCCACTAAACTGAACGGTTCATTCCCCATAATAACCTGTGTCGCTTCCAGTAAAACGGGAGGGGCATAGTAGAATGTATGCATTCCCTGCGCCTGTTTATATGTTTGCAGAAAATTCCCGTCATAATCGTATTCCAGAATCTTCCCCATGGGGTCGGACAGATAAATCCGTTTTGATCCGGAGTCGATGAAAATATCACTCAGATAATTATACTCTCCGGGGCCGTTTCCCTGAAGCCCGATACGTTGCTGATACACACCATCCGGGGAAAATCTCATAACCTTGGCATCAGAGGTGAGGATGAATATATAATTGCTGTCCAGGATGGTTTTGATAACATCCGCGATGAGTTCCCCTCCGTTATCCTGTAACGGAATTATCCTGACGGAAGCACCCCATGCTTCCCGGGTGATCAGGTGAGGCGTAGATACGATCTCCGATTCCGGGTAGGTAAGCACCGTATTTTCAGCCGGCGCTGCACACCTTATAAAAAGGAATACAAAAAGAGATAAAGGCAATAATATGCCTGAGATAAGTTTTTTCATACGATTCTAATTTTTGTGTATGATAGCCCGCATGCCGGACATAAACATCTTCTTGGCGTTTATTTGTAAGGAACAATGACAGGTTTCATACGTTTATAATTTTTATTCTGTTATGTCACCGGACTTAAAAGCCGAACTCACACCCGAGATACATATCGGACTTTTCACTGAAATAGATCTTTACCGGTTCATGAACCGCCACCTTTGTCTCAGGTGGGATCTCAAATTTCTCATTCTCCAGGGTAATGATGTATTTTACTTCCTGAGACCTCATCCGTTCTCCGAATAAATTTGGGAACAGACTACCTAAAACAGGAATGTACAGCGAACCGCTGCCCGCTTCTGCATTTTTCTCCTCCAAAATAGATTTTACTTCCGAGATCCGGATACGAGTATTGCCGCTACGGATATCCGACCGGATATTTTTTGTAAAATACCGCACTGCAAACAGCGTCAGTATCAGGGCTGGCACAAAGAAAAGAGCCATCATAAACATTTTCTCCGGAGAATCGCCCAGGAGTAACCATAACACACAACCCAATCCCAGGATGAGAAGTACCGCACTCATTACAGTAATAGTAGCCACCGCCATTAAATTGCCTCTCAAAAGCCCTCTAACAATTTCTTGATTGAATGTTTTCATTATAAATTGCACTAATTATAATTATTATAATAATTTGTTTTTTAATCTCTTATTTATATAAGAGGAAAGAAAATTACT
>CAYVED010000062.1:0-14082 GCA_964449975.1 uncultured Muribaculaceae bacterium | reverse complement strand
ATTTATATTTTTTAATTACCATTAAATAGTCTATCTATATTGTCTGTATTTCTAATAAGCGTGGAACTCCACCCGCCTTATAAAGAGCACCGCCTATACAATTATACCTCGCCCCGGTTACAGAACTCATACAATTAGGAGTATCGGTAACGTACAGAGCGCCAAAAAAAGCGAATATCAAAGCCTCTTTAAAATTAACGGTCTGCTTGTCGGGAATATGATAAATACATTGAGGGGCATTCGTCCGCATCCTCTCCACTAAGTATTTATTAAACGCACCTCCGCCGGTAAGCAATACTTTTCCGCCTTTAATATGTTTAGATATCTGAACCGCCGCATGCTCGCAGAATGTACATAATATATCCGCCGTAGAGAGGTTGAAGCTGTCTATCAAAGAAAAAACCTCATTTTCAACCCACTCCCTTCCGAGAGATTTAGGGCCGGCCTGCTTATAAAATTCAAGGGCGTTAAGCTCGTCAAGCAACGCTTCGCATATCTTTCCGGAAGATGCCATTTTCCCATCCTCATCATATTCCTTCCCGATACTCCGGGTATAGTAATTCATGACATAATTTACCGGGGATATATCATAAGCCTTGCGGGTAGCGATTTTATTTCCGCAGGCATCTTCAGTAAAACTCTCCGACGATATATTTGAAAATCCGCCCAGATTAAGGCAATAATCAAAACCGGAGAAAAGATGCCTGTCCCCTATCGGAACAAGCGGAGCACCCTGTCCGTGAAGGGCGACATCCGTAGTCCTGAAATCGCAAATACAATCCACCCCCGTTTCGGCGGCAATCCCCGCTCCTGAACCTATTTGAGCAGTAAATCGCACGGAAGGCTGATGAAATACCGTAGAACCGTGAGACGCTATATAATGCGGACAGGCATTGTTTCTGTCAATAAATTCCCCTACCCGCTTCCCCAGGTAGATACCATAATCCGAATTAAACATAGCATAATCAAGCGCACTCATATTCTGCACAGAGGCCAGTTTGTTTTTCAACTCCTGAGAATATTCCTCTTCCTCCGCTTTAATTATATCATACTCCCATTTGCCGTTTTTATAACGAAACTCCGTATAACAAATATCCAGTCCGTCGAGGGAAGTTCCCGACATAAGACCGATAATCCTTAATCCTTCTCCTATATTAAAATGTTCGCCCGATGAAGTTTTTCCAATCATAATATTAATTTTTTTACCAGGTAAATGC
This sequence comes from uncultured Muribaculaceae bacterium, assembly GCA_964449975.1. GTDB lineage: Bacteria > Bacteroidota > Bacteroidia > Bacteroidales > UBA932 > Egerieousia. Next base: position 12,865 of record CAYVED010000062.1, on the reverse strand, counting down.
ACGCCGCAGATGCGAAACATTACCCGAATTATCAGTGACCGTTATCTGTAAATAGTGTTTTTTCCCTCTTTTTATTCTGGCTTTCCGCAAAGGTACGGTAACCCTGTCCGTCTTTCCATCCAGCTCTCCGAGTACCCAATGTCCGTCTATCTCAACCCTGTAACTTTTTATTCCCGATAAATCATCACGTATTCTAAAAGAGATATTATTCCCTTTCAGAACCGCATTATCGGCAAACGAAGGTATTATCCCCGGCGGAATAATATCGGCGGCAACAGTATAATCCCCGAAAGAAGAGATCCTGGCTCTAACACCGCCCTCCGCCGCTATGTAAACTCCTCCCGCAGGATATAAGCGCCCTTCCTTTCCCACCCTCGCCAGCATGACTTTTGAGGCCAGGCTATCGGGAATATCGCATTTTACAAGCACCTGCGCGGGAAAATGAAGCGGAATGTCGGGAGAGTGGAGCTTCCATACCGGAGAAAACTCCGTTATCCGCAACGCTGCCGTATCCGCCGTAAAATATATAGAATTGTAAAGCGAAGCCGGAGGTATATATACATCCAGTCCTCCGGCACTGTAAAACCCGGGCAGATACCAGGCCATAAAATTCTCTTGCATGGTATCTTTAACGGCTCCGGCAAAAACGGCATCATCCCGTTTTACGGAATATACCTTAGAACTTTTGTTTTTAAGATAATCGGATACTTCCACTCTTACTTTATGAACCAGCGTATCTTCAAGGATTATAAGCCCTCCGTTCTTAAACCGTATCTTCTCTTTAAACATATTGCCGGGTTCTACATAACTTTTTATCATATATTTTCCCGATGAGTTCTTCAGAGCATATTCTATCAGGGAATTTATATACTTTCCGTGCCCGAAAGGAACTTCTCCTATCTTCAGCCAATATATCAAAGCCGTATCCAGATAAACCTTATATTCGTTCACGGCCAGTTTTGCATTCGTCCCCTCCTGTTTATCTACCGCGTCAACGGCAATATATGATTCCGCAGGCAATTTTATCACTCCGTCTTTCCCCCTGTCAGCTCCTATACGATAATTTTTAACAACCCCGGTATCTTTAGAGTATCCGAAAAATTCCACGCCGTTTATAACCGGAGGGGTTTTATCGACAATAGTAAGGAATCTTCTTTCAAACACATTAAGAGGTACATTAGAGGTATCCCTTATTTCAAAATGCAGGTGCGGTCCGCCGGAAGAACCGGTATTTCCAGCCTTGCCTATCATCTCTCCTTTGCCTACCGGAAACACATCCGGGGTAAGAGTTACATCCAGCCGGAACTCTTCATTTTCATATTGTTTCCCAAGTACATATTTTTCAATCCTTTCATTAAAACAATACAGATGCCCGTACACGCTTACATATCCGTCGGGATGCGTAATATACAAAGCATTGCCGTATCCTGACGGTGAAACAGATATTCTCGACACATAGCCCCTCTCGGCGGCAAAAACCGGGGCGCCGGAGACACCTCCGACCCTGAAATCTATACCGCAATGAAAATGGTCGTTTCTCAACTCCCCGTAGTTTCCCGATAAACTTACTGCCATATTCAGCGGATACCTGTAATTCATATTTACCGGGGCTACGGGTCCGCCGCATGCAATGCTTACGGAATTCTGTGCAATAACGGAGTTTAAAAAAAACAGGGTAATAAAAGCATTAAGTGTTATTACCCTATAAATATGGTTCATACGTTTAAAAAATTAAATCATTGCATTAAGCAATATATGATTAAAAAAGTTTATGCCATCATATATTCTCAGTTGCAAAAATAGTAAGAAATACCTTGTTAAACAGGCCTGCTATCCGCCGCAGTAAGCAGCTTAAAATAGCTGAAAAATATCCTTAAAATAATTTCGGTAAAAAATCAAAACAGTTTCTAATTTAACCGAACATTTTTTTAATCCTTTCAAAGAAATTCATATCGTCCCTGGATGGTTTCGGAGTAAAATTAGCCGACGTTTTAAATCTCTCTATCTGTGCCTTTTCCTCGGATGAAATATTTTTAGGTATCCACACCTGCACGTATACAAGGAGGTCTCCGGCGCCGTAACCGTTTATATCGGGAACGCCCTTTCCCCTTAATCTTAGTATCTTACCCGATTGCGTACCGGGTTCTATCTTTATCCTCAACTTTCCGTCCACCGCAGGTATTTCCGAACTTGTACCCATAATAGCATCCGGAACACTTATGAACAACGAGTAGACCAGATCGTTCCCGTCCCTTTGCAGTTCCTTATCCGGTTCTTCCTCTATAACCACAAGCAAATCGCCGTTTATGCCTCCGTTCCTTGCGGCATTGCCTTTACCCTGTACGGTAAGCTGCATCCCCTGAGCCACGCCGGCAGGAATCCTGAATGATATTTCCTCGCTGTCTTTAACAAGACCTCCGCCATGACATTTCGAGCAAGGTTTTGTAATTATAGTTCCGGTACCGTTACATTTGGGGCAAACTCCCTGGGACTGCATCTGTCCGAACATCGTCTGCATTACTTTGGTAACGACCCCGCTGCCGTGGCATGAATCGCAGGTTTTTATATCCGCATCCGAAACCGCCCCTTTTCCGCCGCAATCCGGACAGTTTACCATCTTATTTATCCTTATCTTCTTCTCTACGCCGTGCATAATATCTTTCAGGGATAATTTCACCCTTATACGTATATCGCTGCCCCTCTGCACGCGCGCTCCCCTCGAACGGCCACCACCGCCGCCAAAACCGCTGAATCCGCCGAAATGACCTCCGAAAATATCTCCGAACTGGCTGAAAATATCCTCCATAGAGAATCCGCCGCCGCTAAATCCACCGCCGGATGCCGCTCCGCTCATTCCAGCATGGCCGAACTGGTCATAACGCTGTTTTTTATCAGGGGTGCTAAGCACGTCATAGGCCTCGGCCGCCTCCTTAAATTTCTCCTCGGCATCCTTATCTCCCGGATTTTTATCGGGATGATACTTTATAGCCATTTTCCTGTATGCCTTCTTAATCTCATCGGCAGAGGCTGACTTATCCACCCCTAAAACTTCATAATAATCTCTCTTTGCCATTATATTTACAACTAGGTGTCCTCTTCACTTATTAGATTCCTACAACCACTTTTGCAAACCTCACCACTTTGCCGTTAAGCGTATATCCTTTTTGCACCACATCGATAATCTTATTTTTCTGTGCTGCATCCTGAACAGGAAACTGCGCTACCGCCTCATGAAAATCGGTATCCAGTTCTTTACCTTTAGCTTCGATCCCGGAAAGTCCCTTTGATTTGAGATAAGAATAGAGCTTATTAAGTATCAGCTCCGTTCCCTCCTTTGCGGCTTCGGTATCATTAGAATCTTTCAGAACCTGCAAAGCCCTTTCGCAATCATCCAGAACAGGGAGCAATCCCCTTATAACGTCTTCGGAAGCGGTACTTATAAGTTCAAGGCGTTCTTTTGCAGCCCGTCTGCGGTAGTTATCGAATTCAGCAGCAAGTCTTACATATTTATCATTGACTGCCGCCAGCTCCCCCTCCAGCTCTTTTTCTCTGCCCACTTGATTATCAAGCTCCTCTGCAATCTTCTCCGTCATTTTCTCCTGCTCTGTGCAGAGATCTTTTTCTATATCGGGAGTATTCTCTCTATCGTTAATCTCTTCTTCTGTTTTTTTCTTATCAGTCATGGTCTTTTCTCTTTTTTTATTTCCTCTGTCTTTCATATTCTTAATACGTTTAAAAATTATAAAAACGCACAAAGATAAAAACAAAATGTTTGCCAAATACATATTACGCCAAATTGACATACCAACGATGCGAAAAATATTATACTTTTGTCCGCAAAATCAAGATTATGATAGAAAACTTCCTCGAATACCTTCATTCCGCCCCTCTGTCTTCACCGGGGATAATAGCACTGCTTATCTTCATAGGTTTCTTTGTAGGATTCATAAACACCATAGCGGGAATGGCTACGGCAATATCATACGGCGTATTTATGGCAATGGGGCTACCGATAAATGTCGCTAACGGAACGACCCGGTTCGGAGTGCTGGCGCAGTTCGTGGTTTCATCGGCAATTTTCAGAAAAAAAGGATATCTCAACCTAAATACGGGCACTAAAGTAGGAATTCCGGTAGGGATAGGAGCATTGCTGGGAGCTGAATTTGCCGCAATTCTCAAACCCCACCTTATAGAAACTATCATGGGACTGTTGCTCCCGTTAATGGCTGTAATGCTCTTTATAGACACCGGAAAAATCGCAAAAAAATTCGGCAATCAACAGACCGGGGACAAAAAGCCGTTTACATGGTGGAAAACCATAGTATTTATAATAATAGGTATTTACGGAGGATTTACTCATGCCGGGGTAGGATTACTCATAATGTTCGGTTCGTTTTTTATGCTGGGAATGGATATGCTCCGTTCAAATGCCATAAAACAGTTTGCGGTTGTAATATACACCCCTATAGCCCTGACTATATTTATTTTGCACGATCAGGTAAACTGGCCCGTAGCGCTTATATATTCAATAGGCAATATAGCCGGAGGAGTAGCCGGTTCTTACGCCTCTATAAAAGGCGGAGCCGGATTTATAAAAATAAGCGTGGCGCTGGTGATATTTATAATGAGCGGCTGGCTGCTATATAAAAATATGGGTTAAAGTAATCCGAAATGTCTCAGGGCATTTACGACTCCGTTTTCATCCGCACTGCCGGTAATATAGTCCGCCGCCGCTTTTACATTATCTGCGGCATCTCCCATAGCAATGCCTATAGAGGCATGTTCCAGCATAGGAACATCGTTTCCGCCATCCCCGAAAGCCATCGTATCTTCCAAAGATATATTATGATGCTCCAGCATCCTGTCCATGCCGCTGCTTTTATCAAGTCCTTTAATATTCACATCTGCAAAAATCGGGATCCACCTGGAATATTCGCAATCCGGAAGAACTTCTCGTATTATCTCTTTTAATTTATCATCCCCTGCATATATACAGATCTGGTACACATCTTCTTTGATTATTTCTTCGGGTGCTCTAACTACAGGAAGGGCTACGGCAACCATTCTCGCCACTTCCCGAACTGAATCATCAATATAATTCACATACATCTGTCTCCTGCACATAAACGAAACCGGGAACCTGTCGTATTCCAGTCTTTTCACCAGAGCTTTTAGTTCTTTCTCGGGTATCGGACGCCTGTATATAATATTCTCTTTTGAAGAATCCACACAACACGCCCCGTTATAAGCGATATAGCCGTCAAATTCTATCCCTTTAAGAACGTCGTCCAGCATGGGAAGCATCCTCCCGGTCGCGACAAACACTTTAATCCCGTTATTCCTCATTACCTTAACGGCATCTATCGTATCCTGGGGCACGGTATGGGTTTTAAAACTCACCAGAGTGCCGTCCACATCAAAAAAAATCGCTTTTATCATATTTCCATGTCCGTTTTTAAACAAAGAACGGAGTACCTTCCCGACAAAGAAAGTCCTCCGTCCGTTTTTATAATCTACAGGTTTACAAAGCCTTGCCTTCCGAACCCAATACGTTGCGTACTTTGCCGATATAAAGTTGTTTGAGTTTTTCCCTTGCAGGTCCGAGATATTTACGCGGATCGAACTCTTCCGGATGTTCCACAAACACTTTACGGATAGCGGCAGTCATGGCAAGACGCCCGTCGCTATCGATATTAATTTTACACACTGCGGATTTTGCCGCGGCCCTTAGCTGCTCTTCCGGAATACCTATTGAATCTTTAAGTTTTCCGCCGTAATGATTGATCTCCGCAACTATATCCTGAGGTACGCTGGAGGCCCCGTGTAATACTATCGGGAAGCCGGGAATTCTTTTCTCTATCTCCGCAAGAATATCCAGGCGTATTTCCGGTTTCTGTCCGGGTTTAAATTTGAATGCACCGTGGGAAGTCCCTATGGATATTGCCAGGGAATCTACTCCCGTCCTTTTCACAAAATCCTCAACCTCTTCGGGCTGGGTATATGTATGATGTTCGGCAGAAACTTCGTCCTCGACTCCCGCAAGAACTCCGAGTTCCCCTTCTACCGTCACACCGTGGGCATGTGCATACTCCACAACCTTTTTAGTAAGGGCAACATTTTCCTCATAAGGGAAATGGGAACCGTCTATCATAACGGAAGAGAATCCCAGGTCTATACACGATTTGCACAATTCGAAAGAATCCCCGTGATCCAGATGCAAAACAACAGGAATATTACAACCAAGTTCTCTGGCATATTCTACGGCTCCCTGAGCCATATACCTTAACAAAGTCTGGTTCGCATATTTTCTCGCACCACTTGAAACCTGCAGAATCACAGGAGATTTTGTCTCCACGCATGCCTGTATAATAGCCTGCATTTGTTCCATATTATTAAAATTGAAAGCCGGTATGGCATATCCGCCTTTAATGGCTTTGGCAAACATCTCTCTGGTATTCACCAAGCCTAATTCTTTGTAAGAAACCATTTTTTTGTTATTTTTATATCGTGAATAATGAATCTATCAAAACCCATGCAAAAGTATGAATTTTTTCACTATTCGCATTAATAAACTGTTTTGATTTTCTATAAACCTTTTCCTATTTATTACCGGATATTGATTTTATTTTTATTATAAACGCCAACTGTACGGAAGAATAAAAAAACGGAAAAACTCTTATATTTGCAACATGAACAAAAAAGTAATAATATTTTCGGCTCCTTCGGGGGCGGGCAAAAGCACCATTGTAAGACATTTGTTAAAAAAATTCCCTTTTCTGGAATTTTCAGTCTCGGCCACATCCAGGGCTCCGCGCGGTGAAGAAAAGAACGGAAAAGATTACTATTTCTTTACCAGAGACCAGTTCGAAACCAAAATAAAGAACGGCGAATTCGTCGAATATGAAGAAGTTTATCCAGGTTCATATTACGGCACATTACGCTCGGAGATCCAAAGGATATGGACAAAAGGAAACATAATAATATTCGATATAGACGTTAAAGGGGGAATAAGCCTAAAAAAACTTTACGGCAAAAACGCCCTGGCGGTATTTATCCGTCCCCCGTCGGTAGAAGAGCTGCGCAAAAGACTGAACGACCGGGGAACAGACGATCCGGAAGCCATAGACAGCAGAATAGATAAAGCCTCCGAAGAACTTTCCTATGCCGAGAAATTCGATACCATACTGGTAAACGACAAATTAAAAGATACTTTTGCCAAAGCGGAGAAACTGATCACGGACTTTCAAGCTTCGGCAGATCTCTGACAAAACGTCTCCCGCCTCCGTAAAAATATCGGGAAGCCGTAAAAAATAAACCTGAATATAAACATTATGCGTTGCGCACTTTACTTCGGCTCATTCAATCCGCTGCACATAGGACATGTTGCAATAGCCCTGTATGTACTCGCCTCTCCCGACATAGATACATTCCGGTTCGTTCTGAGTCCGCATAACCCATTAAAAGAAGCCGATACCCTGGAAGATGCCCTTAAAAGGCTTGATGATCTGAAAAAAGCCGTGCAACGGATGAACTCAACAGACAGGGAAAAGCAACTCATACAGATCATAGACAAATACACAAACGCTGACAACATACCTCCTCTCCCTGCCGGAAAAAGATTCGAAGTAAGCGACATAGAGTTCCATCTGCCTCCCCCCCTCTATACCTACAATACATTAATGCACCTCAGCGGCAACGAGCCGGATACCTCTTTCATTCTTATAATAGGAGCGGACAACCTCGCCATAATAGAAAAATGGCATAAATGGAAAGAGATCCTGTCCCGGTTCGAAGTACACACTTATCCACGCGCCGGCTACGACACCCCTGCCCTGTGTAAAAAATACGGAACCATATACATAGACGCTCCCCTCATAGACATATCCTCCACCCAGATACGCCGGAGCCGGAAATGGGAAAAATGGCGGTTCTAGGTAACCTAGAAATTTCCCATTATTTTACAGAAGGGAGGGGCTGTAATTTCAAATTCTTCTCTCTTTACGGGGTGTATGAACTTTACCGAATGCGAGTGCAGGGAAATGCTGCCGTCAGGATTGGATCGTGGAGCGCCGTATTTGAGATCACCTTTTATAACACATCCTATTGCTGCAAGTTGCGCCCTTATCTGATGGTGGCGTCCGGTATAAAGCTCTATCTCAAGTAAAAAATAATTATCGGTAACGGCAATTAGTTTATATTTCAGACGCGCCTCTTTGGAACCGGGCTTTTGCACCGCAGAAGTATAAGTTTTATTTTTCTGTTCATTCCTGGTAAGATAGTGCATAAGCATCTTCTCATCTTCCTGCGGCTTTTTGCAGACGAGGGCGCGGTATGTTTTGTGTACGGCGCCTTCTCTGAATGCCTTGTTTACACGTTCGAGCGCCTTTGAAGTTTTGGCGAATATTACCGCTCCGCTTACGGGCCTGTCGAGTCTGTGAACGACTCCCAGGAAAACGGCTCCCGGTTTGGAATCGCGTTTTGCAATAAAAGCCTTGAGTTTTTCACTCAGACACTCGTCCTCAGTTCTATCGGCCTGAACAATTTCGCCCGAACGCTTATTGAAAATAAGCAGATGATTATCCTCGAAAAGTACCCGTCCTGCAATATCGTCAAACTCCGCAGAAGGAATATCCCTGTAGAACTCACTCATTTTATAATCCTTTAAATTCAAATATTAAGAAGCTATTGCAAAAAGTAAACAACATAATCTTAATATTGTTCCTGCTCATTGGGAAAATCGCCGCTCTTTACATCATGTACGTAAGCACGGAAAGCATTAAGGTATTCCCGATGCATATTGGCGTACCGACGCAAAAAGCGGGGGGAAAAATCATTATTCAGCCCCAGCATATCATGCATTACAAGCACCTGTCCGTCGCAATACATACCTGCTCCTATCCCGATAACCGGAATAGTCAGAGTTTCGGCCACTTTTTTTGCAAGCAGCGCAGGTATTTTTTCCAATACGATAGAGAAGCATCCGGCCTGCTCCAGGGCGATGGCATCTTCCAGCAACTTTTTGGCTTCCGCCTCTTCTCTTGCTCTTACGGCATAAGTTCCGAATTTATGAATGGATTGAGGGGTAAGCCCCAGATGTCCCATAACCGGAATACCTGTAGAAAGTATCCGCTCCACAGACTCCATAATCTGCGAACCGCCTTCCACCTTTATGGCATCGGCCTCGGACTCTTTCATTATACGTATCGCGTTATATACGGCTTCTTTGGAGTTTCCCTGGTAAGTCCCGAAAGGCATATCTACAACCACAAGAGGGTTTTTAACCGCCCTCATAACGCTTTGGGCATGATAAATCATCTGATCCAGGGTAATAGGCAGCGTGGTTTCATGCCCTGCCATAACATTGGCGGCAGAATCTCCTACCAGGATAATATCTATTCCGGCGCTGTCCACAATCTTCGCCGAGGTATAGTCATACGCGGTAAGCATTGCTATTTTCTCTCCGCGCTGTTTCATTTCCAATAACTTATGAGTAGTAATCACTCTTCCTTTACCTTCTACTGACATAACAAATATTATATAGTTTCTAATTTTATCGGGATACAAAACAACTAAATAAATATGAGACGTCCAAATCTGTCACAATGGCAGTTTCAGCCTTTGGCACAATCTTGGCGTTATGCTTAATCCGGACAAGAGAAAATAAGAGAAAAATTATAAAAGAAAATATTAAAATATTAAAAATTAGGAGATTTTATTATGGGAAAAATTATTGGTATCGACTTGGGAACCACAAACAGTTGCGTGGCCGTAATGGAAGGGAACGAACCTACCGTCATCATAAACAGCGAAGGTAAAAGAACAACCCCGTCTGTTGTAGCATTTACCGACGGAGGGGAAAGAAAAGTAGGAGATCCTGCAAAAAGGCAGGCTATTACAAATCCTGAAAAAACCATTTTCTCCATAAAGAGATTTATGGGAGAAACCTACCAGCAGGTAAGCAAGGAGATACAAAGGGTTCCTTACAAAGTTGTAAAAGGAGACAACAATACGCCTAGAATAGATATAAACGGGAGATTGTACTCTCCCCAGGAAATTTCCGCAATGATTCTGCAAAAGATGAAAAAGACAGCAGAAGATTATCTGGGACAAGAGGTTACCGAAGCGGTTATAACCGTACCGGCATATTTTAACGACTCGCAGAGGCAGGCCACCAAAGAGGCCGGAGAGATCGCGGGACTTAAAGTAAGAAGGATTATAAATGAGCCTACTGCCGCAGCCCTTGCATACGGTCTGGATAAAAAGAACCATGAGGCCAAAGTTGCGGTATTCGATTTGGGAGGAGGTACTTTCGATATTTCTATACTTGAATTGGGAGACGGCGTATTTGAAGTAAAATCCACGAACGGAGATACCCATCTGGGAGGAGACGATTTCGACCATGTTATCATAGACTGGCTGGTAGAGAAATTTAAAGAGGATAACGGAGGAATAGACCTTTCAAAAGACCCTATGGCACTTCAAAGATTGAAAGAGGCCGCAGAAAAGGCTAAGATAGAGCTTTCGAGCCAGACATCTACTGAGATTAACCTGCCTTACATCATGCCTGTGGACGGTATTCCTAAACACCTTGTGGTAAGTCTTACCAGAGCGAAATTCGAGCAGCTTGCGGATAAGCTCATCCAGAAAACGATAGCTCCATGCGAAAAAGCCCTCGCAGATGCGGGGTTAAAAGCATCGGATATTAATGAAGTACTTTTGGTTGGCGGCTCCACACGTATCCCTGCAATACAGGAACTGGTTAAGAAAATATTCGGAAAAGAGCCTAACAAAAGCGTAAATCCCGACGAGGTGGTAGCGATAGGCGCCGCAATACAGGGAGGCGTGCTTGCAGGAGACGTAAAAGATGTATTGCTGCTGGACGTTACGCCGCTTTCGCTGGGTATAGAAACCTACGGCGGGGTATTTACAAAACTTATCGAATCCAACACAACAATACCTACAAGAAAATCGGAAGTGTTCAGTACGGCTTCGGACAACCAGCCTTCTGTTGAAATACACGTACTCCAGGGAGAAAGACCTATGGCTAAAGACAACAAGACAATAGGGCGTTTCCACCTCGACGGTATAACACCGGCTCCAAGAGGCATTCCCCAGATTGAAGTTACATTCGACATAGATGCCAACGGTATACTCAACGTTTCCGCAAAAGACAAGAGTACCGGTAAAGAGCAGAAGATAAGAATAGAAGCCTCAAGCGGACTATCTGAAGAAGAGATAAAGAGAATGAGGGACGAAGCAAAGGCCAACGAATCTAAAGATAAAGAGGAGCGCGAAAGAGTAGATAAACTCAATGCGGCCGATGCACAGGTCTTCCAAAGCGAAAAGAACCTCAAAGAGTATGGCGATAAAATACCGGCAGATAAAAAGTCCGCAATAGAAGATGCCACAAATAAACTCAAAGAGGCTCACAAAGCAGGCAATATAGCCGAACTGGACAAATTAACAGAAGCATTGAACGCCGCATGGCATGCCGCTTCGGAAGATATGTCGAAAGCTGCCGGAGCGCAGGCAGAACCTCAGCAAGAGCAACAGCAAGGCCCTCACGGAGATTCGAACGGCGGCTCACAGCAAGGCGGTAAAGACGGAGAAGTTACCGATGTAGATTTCGAGGAAGTGAAGTAAAAGACGATTAGCAATAATCAATAAACAATAGAAAATCCCTGTAAACAAATAGTTTACGGGGATTTTTGTTTTTATATATTTGTGGACAACTATTATTTTTGATTATTTTTTATCATACATTTGTACCATATTTGTAACGGAACTTAATTAGTGATGAAGTGGAACTTATGAACACTTATGACTACGAATGAGTACTTAAATAGTGATAAGGATACCGATGAATAAGATTCAGAAACAGTGTGAAGTGTGTGGGCAGTCTTTCGTTCCGAAGACGGTCGATTCTGTTTATTGCTCTAAAACGTGTGGCAATGCGGCATATCGTGAAAAGAAACGGCAGAAGCGAAAAGAAGAAGAAAGGCAAGCAGTCGTAGCTAAAATATCAGATGACCGACTATACATTTCCGTTCCTGAAGCAATCGCCCTTTTCGGTATTGCTAAGAGTACGCTTTATCGTCTGGTTCGACAAAAGCGAATTCCGGCAATCAACTTAGGAACTCGCCTTGTTCGGATAGATCGTGCAGCGATAGAAGAAATGTTTCCGATTCGTCAAGCTCCTCTTAAAAAAGAGAAGCCGACAGCAAAACTATATAGTCTTGAACCACAAGATTGTTATACAATTGGCGAAATAGCGCAGAAGTTTGGGATTTCGGACAGCACGGTATATAAGCATATCCGTAAGTTCTCAATTCCTACACGGCAGATAGGAAACTATGTTTATGCTCCAAAAAACGAAATTGATAACCTTTATAAATAATAGCTATGGCAACTTTTATTCCTTCAATTGATAAAATTCTGCAGTTTAAGGTTAAGCCAGAAGCAGGCGAATTGGAACTATTACTCTTCTTAGAGAAAATGCTTGACGATAGTTTTGAGGTTTACTTCAATCCTTATATGAATGGAGACCGCCAGACATCCTCATTATGCGCAAAGGATATGGTGTGATGATTATAGAAGTAAAGGATTGGAATTTAGACTTATATGAGTTAAGCGATAAAAAACATTGGATTTTAAAACAAAATAACTCTATTCTGAAATCACCAATACAGCAGGCTCTTAAGTATAAAGATAATCTTTTTGAATTACATATAGAGTCATTGTTAGAGAAAAAAATAAAAGATATCCGCAAATTTAATATTGTTTCATGCGCTGTATACTTCCATAATGCAAATGAAAATCAGATAAACGGACTACTTGTTGATCCATATAAAAACGATAGAAAATA
>CAYVED010000061.1:0-14241 GCA_964449975.1 uncultured Muribaculaceae bacterium | reverse complement strand
ATTATAGGATATAAATATAATTCGAATAAAAATTATGACGGGATTATCGGCCAGCCGGATAAAATTTATACGCTCCCTGGGGCAGAAGAAGTTCAGGCAGGAGAGCGGATTATTCGTAGCAGAAGGGGAAAAGATTGTTTCCGAGGCTGTTGCGTCTGATTTTAACATCCGGGAGATCTACCGTGTCGAAGAGATAGGAGAGGAGTGCATGAAAAGGATAAGCAACCTGGCGTCTCCATCTCCGGTACTGGCGGTAATAGAGCAAAAAAATATCAATCCCGGTATATTCCTGACTGATTTCTTCCGGAGTTCTGACGGCAGGGAGAATAAGCCTGGGACTGCACTTTTATGCCTGGCGCTGGACGGGGTTCGTGATCCGGGGAACCTGGGCACTATTATCCGGCTTGCAGACTGGTTCGGTATAGACGCCGTTTTTGCATCCTGCGATACTGTAGAATTATATAATCCTAAAGTCGTGCAGGCTACGATGGGGGCCGTATTCAGGAAAAATGTCATTTACTGCAATCTGCATGAGGTAATACAAAAATTCTCCGCTTTCGGATTTCCGGTTTACGGAACATTCCTGGACGGAGAAAATATATATAATAAAAAGATTGAAAGGAAAGGAGTTATAGTTATGGGAAGCGAATCTTCCGGCATCTCCGCCGGAACTGAACGGCTTATTTCGGATAAACTCCTTATACCTTCTTATCCTCCTGACGCCGAAACATCCGAGTCTTTGAACGTGGCAATCGCTACCGCCATTATCTGCTCCGAGTTCAGAAGACCGGGAATATGATTAACAGCTAAATATGCCGCAGTCTCTAATATCCTAATATCTTGAGCATGGATTTGTAGGATTGTTCTTTACTGAAAAGTTTGGTAAAGTAATCTCCGCTCTCGTCCACATCTATGATAACATGTTTTGGGGCCGGTTGCAGGCAGTGCTGTATCCCTCCGTATCCTGCAATGGATTCCTGATAAGCCCCGGTATGGAAAAATCCTATATATAGCGGGTCGTTACGGTCGTGTATGGTAGGAAGAAAAATAGCATTGGCGTGTGCTTCCGCATTGTAGTAATCCTGGGAATCGCAGGTAAGTCCCCCCAGGAACACTCTCTGGTATTCCTGATCCCATTTATTTACGGGAAGCAGGATAAACCGCTGTTTTATGCCCCATGTGTCGGGAAGGGTAGTCATAAAGGAACTGTCTATCATATACCATCTTTCCCTGTCGTTCTGTTGTTTTATATCGAGAACCTGGAAAATGGTAGCCCCGCTTTCGCCTACGGTAAAGCTGCCGAATTCGGTAAATATGTTAGGTTCGGGAACGCCCCTCTGATTACAGATGCTTTTTATCTGGGAAATCACCTCTTCCGCAATATATTCGTAATCGAAATCCTGGATCAGCGAATTCTTTATAGGGAAACCTCCGCCTATATTAAGGGAATCCAGTTCTTTACATACCTGTTTCAGATCGCAGTACACATGAACGCATTTCGACAGTTCGTTCCAGTAATAAGCATTGTCCCTTATTCCGGTATTAATAAAAAAATGGAGCATTTTAAGGGAAAACTTATCGCTTTTCCTTATTCTGTTTTTATAGAAAGGAACAATATCGCTGTATCTTATTCCGAGCCTGGATGTATAGAATTCAAACTTTGGTTCTTCTTCGGATGCTATGCGGATACCTATTTTGGTTGGTTCTTTTACACATAAGTCGAGATCGTCGAATTCGGTCATATTATCCAGTATGGGTATGATGTTTTTCCATCCGTTGTTCCTCATATTGGCAATATTTTCTATATATATATCCTTTTTAAATCCGTTACATATAATATAAAGATTCTGATTTACCAGTCCTTCATTATAAAGCGCTTCTATGAGATTTATATCGAAAGCCGAGGAGGTTTCCAGATTTATATCGTTTTTAAGAGCTTCCTGCAGAACAAATGAGAAATGCGAGCTTTTGGTGCAATAACAATAATTGTATGTTCCTTTATAATCTACCTTCGCCATAGCTACGTTAAACATCCTTTTCGCCCTCTGTATCTGACTGGATATTTTAGGAAGATATGTTATTTTTAAAGGAGTACCGTATTGTTCTATTACATCCATCATGGGAATATCATGGAAATAAAGATCTCCGTCTTCTACCCGGAACTCGTCTTGCGGGAAGTCGAAAGATTGCTCGACCAGATCAATATATTTATTCTTCATCTAGTAATATTTTAAAATGTAAGTGAGTTAGATGTTGTTTTTTTTAACAATGTAAGCATGTTACTTGTTTATTTTCGTGCAAATATATTTATTTTTCATAAATGATATTGCTATATGCAGCTAAATTTTTTGCAGGAAGTATATTAAACTATGGTAAAAAGATTAATTTTGTAAAAAATCTTATTGTATGATAAAGGCCGGGAGCTTCAGATATATTTTAGTTTTCATTTTCCTTACCGTTATAACCTCATGCAGCACCACCAGGATACTGCCTCCGGGGGAAAGCCGTCTTAAAGCCAATAAAGTTATTATTGAGAATTCGAGGCGTTATCAAAGTTCCGGTCTTGTCCCGTATATAAAACAGAAACCCAACACCTATTTTATTTTCGGCTGGAATCCGTTTCTGAATATATATAACTGGAGCAACGGTAAAGAGAACGGCTGGAACAGGTTTGTGAAAAAATTGGGCCAGGCTCCGGTAGTATTTGATAAAGACCTTGTTGCCAGCAGTCGTACCAACATGAACAATCATCTTGTTTACGACGGGTATTACAACTCCGTAATAAAAGATTCCGTAATTACCAGAAACCGGAAAACCACGGTTATATACCGGGTGTGGCTGGGCAGGCAATATAAAATAAATGATATTTCTTATGTAATAAAAGATTCTCTGTTGAGAGAGAAATTTTACGCCGATACCTCGCAGAGCCTTATAAAAAAGGGAGAGGTATTATCTGAAAATCTTCTCGAAACGGAATCTTCCAGAATTTCGCAGGTATTCAGAAACCAGGGGTATTACGGCTTTACCAAGAACTATTTCTTTTTTAAGGCCGATACTATAAATACTCAGGGGAAAGCGAACCTGAATATAAGAATAGAGGATTATACCCGGAACGAGTTGCCTAAAGACGCCAAACCGCATAATATCTTTACTATAAGCAGCGTAAATATTTTCCCTTTAAGAAATACCCTGCAATATTCGAGCGTAGTAAGAAAGCGCCTGGATTCCCTGAAAACAGATACTCTGGTTTATAATAATTTAAACATCATATACCCTTTAAAACCGCTTATAAGGCCTAAAGTCATAGCCAGGATGAATCTTGTTAAACCAGGAAGCGTATATGATGAAAAACTCGTATCCGATACTTACAGGAGATTTGCGAATATGAAGCTTTTCAGCAGTGTAAACATACAGATGAACGAGACGGATTCTTCGCAGGTAGATTGTAATATAAAACTTACGGCATCGGCATTACAAGGTTATAAGATCAATCTGGAAGCCTCCAGCAACTCTACAGGGCTGCTCGGAGTATCTCCCTCTCTTTCTTATTATCACAAAAACCTGTTCAGGGGAGGGGAGTTATTCACCATGAGTTTTATGGGAGATTTTCAGTTTAAATTCAACAGTCCGGTACGTTCTACGGAGTTCGGCATCTCCGCCAGTCTGAATATTCCCAATTTCCTTTTGCTTCCCGACAGAATATTCAAATCGCACAATATCCCGCGGACGGAAATAGCCGTATCTTACAATTACCAGGACAGGCCGGAATATAAACGTAATATAATTTCGGGCTCTTATGCTTATAACTGGACCTCAAGAGAGAGGTTTTTCTATAAAATAGCTCCTTTACAGGTAAGTATTGTGAAGCTTTCCAATCTCAGCCAGTCTTTTTACGAAAGCCTCAAAGATCCGTTTCTCAGAAACTCATACAAAGACCACTTCGATTTGGGTCTGGGAGCGAGCTTTTATTATACTACGGATGCTTCTTCGAACCCTTCCCGCAGTTATTTTTATCTGAGATGGCAGAACGACCTGTCGGGAAATCTGTTGAGCCTGTTTAACAGAATGATGAAGAAGAACGTTAACGGAGAGCGTCTTATATGGGATTCTCCCTACTCGCAATATTACCGGACGGAAATATCGGCTGTTTACACCTGGAAATTCGGAAAATCGAACAAACAGGCTATCGCGGCAAGGGTACTGGCCGGAATAGGTACGGGATACGGTAATTCGATAGCGCTTCCTTTTGAAAAACTTTTCTGGGCAGGAGGGGCGTACAGTCTGAGAGCCTGGCAGGCACGTACCGTAGGCCCCGGGTACGCACAGATTGATACCGCTTTTACCATTCCGAACCAGACCGGGGATATGAGGTTGGAGGCCAATATGGAATACAGGTTCCCCCTTTTTTGGACTTTTGACGGAGCGGTATTTGTAGATGCCGGAAATGTATGGAATTTAAAACGGGAGATTTCCAAATTGGAAGCGTCTACGGAAGATATAAATCCCGACGGATTATTCCGGTTCAATAATTTTTACAAGCATATAGCTATGGATTGGGGCGTGGGGCTGAGGCTTAATCTGGGATTCGCATTACTCAGGCTGGATCTGGGCATGAAATTATACAACCCGCCCAGTAACGAGTGGTATGGCCCCGGAAACTGGTTAAGAAAGGGCAATTACGGTTTGCAATTCGGCGTAGGATACCCGTTCTGATCTTGTGAATATTGCATTATAGCGGGTCTTGTACTATACAAAAGTCCGACTTTGGTCAGTTGATCCCAATATTCCCGGAAAGTAAGCCGGGTAGAGTGGAATCTTGTCATTACGGATAGCTGCCCGGCAAAGTACTACTTCGGCATACGCATGTGTCATACATTGGTTCAAACATCCCGGCCGAATCTGTAACGGACAAAGAGTTCTATGGCCTGATATTCCGCCATCCCCAGTTTATCATAAAGAACGGCGGTATTATGATTTCTCTCTTCGGCCCTCTGCCAGAACTCCCGTTTATCAGAGCCGGGGAATAAAGGCTTGTCTTTCTGGGATTGATGCCTGAAAATAGCTTCCCTCTTTATTTCTACTTCCTCAGGACTTAAAGGAACGGCCATTTCCGCTTCCGCCACATCCCATTCCTGCCATGCTCCGCGATACATCCAGACCCGGCAATCCTTGAACCAGTCTTCATTTTTCAGTTCTTCGCATGCCTGGATTATGGCCTGGAAACAAACCCTGTGCGTACCGTGCGGGTCGGAAAGGTCTCCTGCGGCAAATACCTGGTGAGGTTTAACCTGTTTCAGAAGATTTTTCACTATTTCTATATCTTCCCGTCCCAGAGGTTTTTTCTTTACCCCGCCGGTTTCGTAGAACGGCAGGTCCAGAAAATGTATTTTATCTTCCGGAATACCCAGATAGCGGCACGCAGAACGGGCTTCACCCCTCCGGATGGCTCCTTTAACCTCCCTTACGTCGATAGGGTCGGCTTCTCCGGGATGCTTCTTTTTGATCTCCTCTACAACACGTTTATATATATCATCGGCTTTCGATAAATTAAAATCGTATATTTTACTGCTTTCGCGTATGAAATCCAGATACCTTACTACATCATGATCGAATACGGCTATGTTTCCCGATACCTGATAGGCCATATGCAGTTCGTGTCCGTGTTCGGAAAGACGCGCTACCGTACCGCCCATAGAGATAACATCGTCGTCGGGATGCGGACTGAATACTATAACTCTCTTAGGAAAAGGCAATGCCCTTTCCGGACGGGTAGAATCGTCCGCATTCGGCTTTCCTCCAGGCCATCCGGATATAGTATGCTGCAAATCGTTGAATACCTTAATATTGATTTTACTTGCCGGGCCGTGTCCGGTTACCAGATCGGACATACCGTTATCGTTATAATCCCTGTCGGTGAGCTTTAGTATAGGCTTTTCCAGTTTCTTGCACAGCCAAAATACGGATTTCCTTATCATATAATCCGTCCACTCGCATTTTCCCGTAAGCCACGGAGTGTCGATCCTGGTCAGATTGACCGAAGCCGCTTCGTCTATAATTATATGCAGATTCTTATGTTCCTGCAGATAGGAGGTAGGGTTCTGATCCGTTATAGTTCCCTCTACAAGTTTCTTTATAGAGGCCGCCCTGCCTTCGCCCCATGCCAGATAATATATTTTCCTTGCTTTCAATATGGTTTCTATACCCATAGTAATCGCATAGTGGGGAACGAATTCCACCCCGAAAAAATCGCTTGCTGCGGCAACACGCGTAGTATGGTTAAAGGTTATCTGCCTTGTTCTTGAATTATATGGAGAACCAGGTTCGTTGCTTCCCATATCTCCGGTTATAAGTATGTCTATCCCGCCGGCATCGATTATCTCCTGTTCGAACTGTGCACAATATGAAACTACATCATCGCGTTTCTGACTATCCAGGCAATGTATATTTTCCTGTGGTATATCCACAAGGTCGAACAAATATTCTTTAAGAAACCTGTAATGGCTTTGAAGTTCATTTCTGTCAAGAGGATAGTATTCGTCTATCGAAAATACTTCGATATTCTTGAAACTGAGCCTGCCGTTCTCATATTCTTTTACCAGATCTTCATAGACCTGGATACATGAAGAGGATGCGGCAAGTGCCAACACGCACTTTTTCTCCGATTTGGCTTTCTCGTTTACAGTACGGATAATGTCGGCCACAATAAGCCCGGAAGCATTTTCCTGTTCTTTGAAGATACTTACCGGCACTTTTTCATAGCGCCTGGAAAAATCTGATGATAGTATCATGATTATATCGTTTTAATTTAACTTACGGTTGTAAAACAGCGTCCCTTATAGGTATAAGGGTTTTGATAAGTTCTTCCATATATTCTAGTTTAAGCATATTGGCCCCGTCTGATTTAGCTTCGGCCGGGTTAGGATGCGTCTCTATAAAAATCCCGTCAGCTCCTACGGCTATTCCGGCTTTAGCCAGAGTCGAAATAAGTCTGGGCTGTCCGCCGGTAACTCCGCCGGGCTGGTTAGGCTGCTGGAGACTATGGGTAACATCCAAAACCACCGGATAGTTTAATTCCTGCATCTGCGGAATGCCCCTGTAATCTACGATAAGATCCGAATACCCGAACTGTGTACCCCTGTCGGTGAGTATTATATTATTATTCCCGCAGGAAGCTACTTTTTCGGCAGCGAATTTCATCGATACGGGGGCTAAAAACTGTCCTTTTTTGATATTCACGCACTTACCGGTTTTTGCTGCGGCTTCGAGCAGATCGGTCTGACGGCAAAGGAATGCCGGTATCTGTAACACGTCTACCTGATAGGATGCGGCCATCTCCGCCTCATCCGGATTATGAATATCGGTAACTACCGGAAGTTCCAGTTCGTTCCTTATTTTCTGCAATACAGCAAGCCCTTCTCTATCTCCTATACCGGTGAATGAAGTTAGTTTTGAGCGATTTGCCTTTCTGTATGAAGCCTTGAACATGAAAGGGATACGGTATTTTTGTGCAAGGGCTTTTAATTCTTTGGCAATATTATAGGTAAGTTCTTCATTTTCAATAACACAAGGCCCCGCTATCAGAAAGAACATATCATTGCCGTAATCTTTAATATGAGGTATATCCGGAATCTTCATTGCCATAATCATTTATGGCGCAAAATTACGAATTAAATTTGTATTTGCATAAATTAATTATTATATCCAGCCGCTTCAATAACCGTACTTTTTCCATTGTCCGGAGAGTTTTTTTCTTATTTCCGCTTCTTTGGGATTTTGTTGCGGTTCATAGAATTTTACGCCTTCTGCTCCTTCCGGCAGAAACTCCTGTTCAATAAAGTTTCCGGAATATGAATGGGCGTATTTATAATCGTCCCCATATCCCAGTTCTTTCATAAGACCGGTAGGGGCGTTCCTGAGATGAAGGGGAACAGGCAGATCCCCTTTTTTATTTACAAAATCCATAGCGGCGTTTATGGCCTCGTACGCCGAATTGCTTTTAGGGGAGGCAGCCAGATAAATTGCGGTCTGGGAAAGAGGTATCCTTCCTTCGGGCATACCTATCTGGTGTACTGTTCGGGAACATGCCTGCGCCAGTAAAAGGGCGTTCGGATTAGCCAGTCCTATATCTTCGGCCGCAAGGATTACAAGTCTGCGGGCTATAAACATAGGATCTTCCCCGCCGGCTATCATCCTTGCCAGCCAATATACGGCCGCATTAGGATCGGAACCTCTTATGCTTTTTATAAAAGCCGAAATTATATCATAATGCTGCTCTCCGTTTTTGTCATATAGTGCTATATTTTCCTGCAATCTTTCCTGTACCAGTTTGTCGGTGATTACTATTTTCCCGGCAGGAGGGAAGCCCGATACTATAATGTCCAATATATTAAGCAGTTTACGCGCATCCCCTCCCGAAAAACGGTACAAGGCCTCACGTTCCTCAATCTCAATATCCAGAGTTTTAAGATATTCGTCCTGTGTTAAAGCTCTATCTATCAATATATCAAGATCTTTTACACTTAATTCTTTCAGTACATATACCTGGCATCTTGAAAGGAGAGGGGATATTACTTCAAAAGAAGGATTTTCCGTAGTTGCCCCTATAAGGGTAAACGTTCCGTTTTCCACAGCTCCCAGGAGGGCATCCTGCTGTCCTTTATTAAACCGGTGTATTTCATCTATGAACAATATGGGAGTCTGAGGTGTAAAAAGATTGTTTCCTTTGGATTTTTCTATCACTTCCCTTATGTCTTTTACTCCGGAACTGATAGCCGACAGAGTATAAAAAGGTCTTTCCAGTCTCCCTGCAATAATCCTTGCAAGAGTAGTTTTTCCCACGCCCGGAGGTCCCCATAGAATGAATGAAGAGATGTTTCCGCTTTCCATCATTTTACGTAAAACGGAATTTTCTCCCACAAGGTGTTCCTGCCCGACATATTCTTCAAGTTTTCCGGGGCGCATTCTTTCAGGTAAAGGTACTCTTTGATTATTCCGGCTATTGCTGCCGCTATTACTATTTAACATAATATAAATTGTGTAATTTTTTATCTGTTCCGTTTTTTAAGTTGTCTTATTATCTTATTGATGATATTCTCTATGGATTCATCGGGTTCTATGATATTATAATTCTCCCAGAAATTTTCATCGGTAAAATCATTTACTTTCGATGTTATAATATCCCTGGGACGGATTCTTTTTTGTCCTTCTATTTTAAGGGCCGCATTATTTTCTATATCGGTGACGGCCAGTTCGGATACTATCGTATATCTGTTCTTCAGCCATTTTCCTTTATATCTGGCATTAAATTTCAGATCTATCCGGCCATAATCATAATACCATTTGGAACCGTATTTTTTGTAATTGACAACATATTTAGCATATTCTACTCCAATATTAAGGTTTCCGGGCTTCTTTTTTACGAATTCCTTCCAGGCTCCGGGCTTATCTTCCACGTTCATGGAGAATTCGGCCCTTATGACTGCGAGGGATTCGCTTTCTATAAATAATTTTCCCCTGAACAGGACATCGCTAACGCTGTCTTTCTGGTCGAAATACAGAGTATATATATTTTTGCCGTCCTTATAAATACCCGGACCCAGCCAGAAATTATAGTACAGCGGAGCCGAAAACAGATCCGTACCTACAAAATTATATTTTGCAACATCCAGATACATAGAGGACAACGGCCCTCCCTGCAACTGAAGGAAAAGCGTATCGGAGACTTTTTTGTTCTGACTGCCCCTCCCCTTGTATATCGCCAGGTTATCAAATGAGGCAGCCGTATAAGAAACCTTGGAAATATCCAGAACAGCTTCATTAAGAGCCATATACTGATTCCCTTTTTTTATTATCTCCCTGTAAAACCCGGTAAGTCCGCATGTCTTTTGCGGATAATTGTTCTTTATTCTATCTCTTGAAAATGCAGCTTTGAACAGCTCCAGAGCATCTTCAGGTCTTACCGTTATACCCTGCAGATTAATGGCTGAAGGTTCGAGATAAAGGGTTTTAAGCCTTTTTACTACGAACTCTTTTAACGGTACGATTTTACTTTTATATCCCAGATAATTAATTTCCAATGAATCGGCAAGAGATAATGCTGCCGGAATTTTAAGAGTAAAAATCCCGTCTGCATTCGTGATATTGGAAATAGTAGTGTTAAGCAGCAATACCGAGGCAAAAGGCAGGGGCTTGCCTGTCGAAGAATCTCCGATTTTACCTGTAATTAACTTATAATCCTGTCCGTAAGATAGAAACGGAAAGAATAACGTAATTACTGATATAAGCAGGTATAGACGAAACCGCTCCGAGCCTGCGCGACGGGTACCGATAATTGAGTTCATACTGCATCTGTTTTTATGTATATCAATAATTAGGGCGGTTATTAGATAACCTTGTGCGAATATACTATATTTTAGTTAATTTTGCCTCAAATTTAAATGGGTAAATGCCCCGAACATTAACTTTTTTGTAAAAAAACGTATGAAACGTAAAGAGAAAATAATTCTTGAAAATATTAAAATAGAATCTGTTGCAGCCGAAGGGAATGCTTTGGCCCACGTGGACGGGAAGGTTTTATTCGTGCCCCAATGTGTACCGGGCGACATCGTAAACGTACGGCTGACCAGAAAAAGAAGCGGCTATATGGAAGGTACGGTGGTAAATATGGTAACCCCCTCTCCTCTCAGGGTGGAACCTTTCTGCACTCATTACGGGATATGCGGAGGTTGCAAATGGCAGTCGCTTCCTTATGAACTGCAATTAAAATATAAACAACAACAGGTAACCGACCAGCTTTCCAGGATAGGCAAACTGGCACTTCCCGATATATCCCCGATTCTTGGATCGGAACAAACTAAATATTACCGGAACAAGCTGGAATTTACCTTCTCCGATAAAAGATGGATTCTTACCGGGGAAGACGCTTCGTCCCTCTCCCCCACCGAAAAACTGGGACTGGGTTTCCACATAAGCGGTTTTTTTGATAAAGTACTGGATATAAAAAAGTGCCATCTTCAGGAAGAACCTTCCAATGCAATACGCCTGTTTATAAAGGAATATGCCATTGAACACTCTCTGCCTTTCTTCGATCTGAGGGAACAGACCGGTTTTTTAAGGAATATGATCGTGCGTACAAGTACGACTGGTGAAGTCATGCTGATTATAATTTTCGCATACGAAGATAAAACCACCCGCGAAGCATTGCTGAATGCCGTCGCAGAAAAATTTCCGCAGATCACCTCTCTGCACTATGTTATCAATCAGAAAAGAAATGATTCCATATCCGATCTGGATTGTATATATTATGCCGGAGAAGATTGCATTTACGAACAGATGGAAGGGCTTAAATTCAGGATAGGGCCTAAATCATTCTATCAGACAAATTCCCGTCAGGCTTACAGACTCTACTCCGTAGTCAGGGAACTCGCAGGATTATCGGGAGACGAAACTCTCTACGATCTCTATACCGGGACGGGTACAATAGCCCTGTTTTTGTCGGGAAAAGCAAAGAAAGTTATTGGTATAGAGTATATTCCGGAGGCTATTAAAGATGCGGAAATAAATGCTGCCAACAACGGCATAACTAACTGCAGTTTTTTCGCCGGAGATATGAAGGATATGCTTACCGGAGAGTTCATCGCTCAAAACGGCCGGCCCGATCTTGTTGTGCTCGATCCTCCCAGAGCCGGCATACATCCGGATGTCGCCAAAGTCCTGCTCGAAGCCGGGCCTCAGCGGATTATATACGTAAGCTGTAATCCAGCAAGCCAGGCCAGGGATCTCGCAATATTAAGCCCG
The DNA here is from genome assembly GCA_964449975.1 of uncultured Muribaculaceae bacterium. Lineage (GTDB taxonomy): Bacteria > Bacteroidota > Bacteroidia > Bacteroidales > UBA932 > Egerieousia. The sequence continues at coordinate 2,445 of CAYVED010000061.1, read as the reverse complement.
AAATACACAATCGCCGACGTACGTCCGGTGGACATGTTCCCTCATACCCACCACGTTGAAAACGTCGTTGCCATGCACCGTACCGACCATAACCCTTTCATCCGAATATTATCATGAGCTGGTCGGCCCATAACATCTGCGCTTTGGCAACGCCTCAGGGAGGCGGGGCAATAGGAATAATAAGGTTAAGCGGAAAGGACACGATAGATATTGCAGACTCCGTATTTGTACCTGCCGGTAGTAAAAGCAGGAATACAGGTAAAGTTGCTAAACTACGTGATTCAGAGGCATATAAAATGCGTTTTGGTTCTATTTACAAGGACAATGTATTGCTGGATGAAGTGCTGATTTGCATATTCAGAGCGCCGCATTCCTACACGGGAGAAAACAGTGTGGAAATATATTGCCACGGCTCGGGTTATATTATACAGGAGATAATAAAACTGCTGCTGTCAAAAGGAGTCAGGATGGCGGAACCGGGAGAATTCTCAAAAAGAGCTTTCCTGAACGGTAAACTCGATCTGGCTCAGGCAGAAGCCGTAGCGGATCTTATTTCATCCGAAACGGCTGCAGCTCACAAAGTTGCAATGCAGCAAATGAAAGGCGGATTTTCAAAAGAATTAAAAGATATGCGAAGTTCTCTTCTGAATCTTGTCTCGTTAATGGAACTGGAACTGGATTTCAGTGAAGAAGATGTAGAGTTCGCCGATAGAAAACAGCTTTTTGGATTGCTTAACGAAACAGAATCGAAAATAGAGGGGCTTATCGAATCTTTTAGTTTAGGTAATGTAATTAAAAACGGTGTTCCTGTGTCTATTGTGGGAGCTACCAATACAGGAAAAAGCACCTTGCTGAACACTTTGCTTGGTGAAGAGAAAGCTATCGTTTCTCATATTCACGGTACAACAAGGGACGTTATAGAGGATACTGTAAATTGGGGAGGCATAATATTCAGATTTATAGATACTGCTGGCATAAGGGAGACAAAAGAGACAATAGAAATAATAGGAATAGAAAGAACATATCAGAAACTCAAGCAGGCATCCGTAGTAATTATGGTGCTGGATGCTACCCGTCCGGAATACTTCGATGACAGTCTTATTAACTTAAGCGGAAGATTAAGTAAGAATAGACAACAAATTATAATACTGCTAAATAAAACTGACACACTGGCTCAAAATAAGGGTGAGATGAAAGTACAGTTGCAATCTATAGAAGCTATTTGCAAACAAACCGGCATCTCTCCTATCGCAATTCTGCCTTCATCAGCTAAAGAAAGACTTGGGATAGATACTCTTAAAGAACTGCTAATCAATTCACAAAAAAATATATCAGTAGAAGAGAACACTATCCTTGTAACAAATATCAGGCATTATCAGGCCCTACTGGATGCACAAATAGCACTGGACAGGGTTGAAGACGGCCTTAAAAATAATATACCTACCGATCTGGTAACACAGGATATACGAGAAGCCCTTTATCACCTCGGCAGCATAGTCGGAGAAATAAATACCGATGAAATACTGGGAAATATATTCGGGAAGTTTTGTATTGGAAAGTAATTGTGAATACTTCGCAAACAAAGGAGTTGTAGAGAGAAGTGGAAAACGTGAAAAAGAAAAAATAAATTTCTATTAAAAATTCTTGTTTTTACGGGCAAAAACAAGAAAATAAGATTATCTTTGCAATTCAAATTTGGGGAAATGACAAATACTATAAAAACGATAATCAGCAACTTCCCTTTTGGGTTTGTATTCACGCCTAGTGATTTCCCAATTGACATAAGTAAGCAGCCTTCTGTCAATCGGATACTTAATCATTTAGTGGCGGCATGAGAAATCCGTCGTTTGTCGAAAGGACGCTTTTATAAACCGAAGATAACACCCTTTGGAGAATTACCGCCTGATACTTACCAAATTGTAAAAGACCTGATTGAAAAAAACGGGAAGACTATCGGTTATATTACCGGATATTCTGCTTTTAATGATTTAGGTTTAACAACTCAAGTTCCCTTTGCTCTACAAATTGGGTCGCGAAATGAAAAGAAAGCGATTACGCGTTATGATTTTCGTGTAGTGATGCCACTATTGCCGTCAACTCATCAATTTCGGCTAATATTTTTTCGTAAACATCACTATCTATAATTGTGAATTTCATTCTTTTATTTTTTAGTGAATAATCGTTTCTGGAATACATAAAAAACGATAGCAAATCTTCTGATATCGTCATTTTCGATCTATACACTAATCGTCATTAGAACACATCTGTCCTAATGACGAGGCTATAAAAGAGTTTGTAATAATAGCCAGATACATGGCCAAATGAGTAATAATTTCATGAAAGAGTTCTTTTACATCAAAGCATTACATTCATGAGAATAACATAAATACAATGTAAGTATCCGCCCAAATACACCTTTTACCCCATTTTCATAAAGGTTATTTT
>CAYVED010000060.1:0-14300 GCA_964449975.1 uncultured Muribaculaceae bacterium | reverse complement strand
AAGATACACCATTAACGTATATTTTAATACTGCAAAAGTAAATGTTTAACAAGGTATCTCTTTTAATATATCTTGAATAATAAAAATGATTATATTTGTAACCATTACGCCTGAAATACGAACCGGATGTTAACTTTTATCTCCGGATTCGTCCGGGGCTGTGATTAAAACAACTATAACCTATGAAATTTCCCCATTTCAGACAACTGGATTCTATGGACTGCGGCCCGACCTGTCTTCAGATGATAGCTTCGTTCTACGGCAGGAGCTATTCTTTGCAGGGACTCCGTTCCAAGTGTCATATTTCCAGGGAAGGAGTCTCGTTGCTTGGGATAAGCGATGCGGCGGAACTTATAGGATTCCGTACCGCCGGGGTGAAGATTACATGGGAACAGTTGAGGGACGAGGCTAACCTGCCCTGTATCGTACACTGGAATCAACGCCATTTCGTAGTTGTTTATAAGATCGTAAAAGAGCGTGCCGGAGGACCGGGGAGCGGAAAAAAGAGTTGGTTCGTATATATTTCCGATCCGGCGCAGGGGTTGCTAAAATATACGCAGGAACAGTTCTTAAAATCCTGGTTGCAGGATAAATCGGTTCCGGAACACAAAGGAATCGCTTTGCTGCTGGAGCCTGCTCCTAAATTTTATTCCGAAAAAGGGGATGAAGATAAACGGCTGGGCTTCGGTTATATATTGCAATATTTAAGGCCGTATACGCAATATCTGGTGCAACTCGGGCTGGCGATGATAGTCTCTACCGTTATCAGTCTTATTTTCCCGTTCCTCACGCAGTCGGTAGTGGATACCGGTATCGGGACAGGGAACCTCAACTTTATCGTGGTTATTTTAATTGCGCAGGTAATGCTTACCATAGGCCAGATGGCCAACAATCTTATCCGGAGCTGGCTGATGCTTCATATGACCACCAGGATAAGTATTTCCCTTATTTCAGACTTTCTATCCAAATTAATGCGCCTTCCCATATCTTTTTTCGATTCCAAAATGGTGGGGGATATTATGCAGCGTATCGGCGATTCCAACAGGATACAATCTTTTCTTACCGGTTCCCTGCTCAGCATCGTTACCGCCGCTCTTTCTTTCCTTATTTACGGCGGAATCATGGCGGGGTATAATTTAACCATTCTGGGTATCTTTCTGCTCGGAAGCGTTTTGTATATAGGCTGGATAATACTTTTTATGAAGCGGCGGCGTAAACTCGATTATATGCGTTTCCAGGAGGCGTCTGCCAACCAGAGCAATATTGTGCAGCTTATCAACGGAATGCAGGATATAAAATTGAACAACTGTGAAAAACAGAAGCGGTGGGAATGGGAGAGGATACAGGCCAAACTATACCGTATAAGTATAAAGGGACTTTCATTGGGACAGACCCAGGAGGTGGGGGGTACGTTTATAGACCAGACCAAGAACGTGCTTATCTCTTTTATAGCGGCAGAGGCGGTTATCAACGGCAGTATGACGCTCGGTATGATGATGGCCATGCAGTATATTATAGGGCAGCTTAATGCTCCTCTTTCTCAATTTATCTCTTTTGTTCAGGCTACTCAGGACGCCAAGATAAGTCTGGAGAGATTGAGCGAGATACACGAGAAAGAAGATGAGGAACCTGAGGGCATGGATAAAATAAAAAATATTCCCGATAATGCCGATATAGAGTTTAAAAACGTTATTTTTCAATACAACGGCCCCCATTCCGACAAAGTTTTAAATAAGATAAATCTCGTTATCCCGACAAATAAAGTTACGGCTGTCGTAGGAGCCAGCGGAAGCGGGAAAACCACTCTGCTCAAACTCATGCTGGGATTCTATGCGCCTGTGGCAGGGGAAGTATTATTGTCTGGAAAGAGCCTGAAAAAATACAGCGACAGCGAATGGCGGCGCAACTGCGGAGTGGTGATGCAGGACGGGTATATCTTTTCCGATACTATTGCCAATAATATAGGGGTTTCGGACGAAGTACCCGATATGGAGCGTGTGTACAAGGCGGCGGAAATATCCAATATATCCGAATTCATATCATCCCTGCCGCTTGGGTTAAATACCAAGATAGGGGCTGACGGCCAGGGGATCAGTACCGGACAAAGACAGAGGTTGCTGATAGCCAGGGCCGCTTACAAAGATGCCAAATTTCTGCTGTTTGATGAAGCTACCAATTCGCTTGATGCCAATAATGAAAAGTTCATTATGGAAAATCTTTACAGGATGTTCGAGGGTAAGACGGCCGTTATAGTGGCTCACAGATTATCGACGGTGAAGAATGCGGATAATATCGTGGTTCTCGATAAGGGAGAGATTGCCGAACAGGGAACGCACAAGGAGCTGGTCGAAAAACGGGGATATTATTATAATCTGGTGAAAAACCAGTTGGAACTGGGGAACTAAAAAATAAATTATGCCTCAAAGAGATAATTTTTACAGCAGCGAGACCCAGGATATAATGGGTAAAATGCCGCACTGGATAATAAGATGGGGAATAAGCATTATTTTCGTGATTTTTGCGGGGATAGTGCTGGGATGCTGGTTTATAAAATATCCCCAGACGGTGCAGGCTCCCGTTGTCATTACTACTGTGAACCCTCCTGCCGATCTGGTGGCAAGATATGAAGGCCGTATAGATTCCATATATGTTTCCGATAAAGAGACGGTATATCCGGGAAGCGTGGTTGCGGTGCTGTTCAATACCGCCGATTATAATGCCGTAAAAGAAGTTGAGGAACATCTTACCGCTTCCTATAAGGAACCTGATTTCAAGACAATAGTCATGCAACTGTGGGTTTTACGGGAATATCTTCTCGGCGATATTCAGACCACGTATTCGGAATTCAGAAAATTATGCCTGGATTACGGACACTATCTTAAGACGGATTATATCGGGAAGAAGAAAGCGCTTTTGGAGCAACAGATTGCAAAGAGTACGCAGCATTACGGGCAACTTAAACAGCAGCAGCAGTTGTATGATGAAGAGATGAGACTGGAAGACAAGGGAATGAAAAGGGATTCTACTCTTTATCACGATAAGATAATTTCCGCATTGGATTATGAGGCTGCCACACAGGACAGACTGCAGAAGAAGAAATCCAAAATAGGTTTCGACGCCGGTATTACAAATACGGAATTGAGTATAATGCAGTCCAGGCAGCAGCTTATAGAGCTGTCCATACAACGGGATAATGAAATAGCGGAATACGAACGCAATCTGGGGCAGTACAGGCAACAACTTATAAACCAGATAAATCAATGGAAGGAGAAATATCTCCTTGCTTCCCCCATAGAGGGTAAGATTACTTTTATAAATTACTGGAGCAATAACCAACTCGTCAAGACCGGGGAGCGTATGGCGAGCGTGGTTCCTTCAGAGGCCGTACGAGTAATAGGCAGGGCATGTATCCCGTCGTCGGGATTCGGTAAAGTGGAAACGGGACAGACCGTAAATATAAAGCTGAACGGTTATCCTTATATGGAGTTCGGCGTATTGAAAGGAAAGATCAAAAGTATCTCTGCGGTTCCCGACGGTCAGAACGGTTACATTGCGGAGATCGATTTCCCTGCCGGTCTTATCACCACCTATGAGAAAAAACTCGATATGATACAGCAAATGGACGGTACGGCCGAGATAATCACTAAAGATATGAGATTGATACAGAGATACCTGCAACCTATAAGAGCGCTGTTTGACGATTGAAGTCCCGTTCCGTCTTTGATAAATAGCGAATGTTTTTAAAGATGAAAATATCGAGAGGTAATTTTGCAGTGTAAAAATGAAATAATAACATTATCAGATATGAGACAATATTTGTTAGTAATCGTGTTTTGTATTTGCTCAATGGGGCAACTGATGGCTCAGAACATTTCGGGAAAGGTGGTAGATAAGAAGAATAATCCTCTGCCCTATGTTAGTGTTGTTCTCCAAAATATTCAGGATTCTTCGTATATAAGCGGTGTCGCTACGGACGCCGAAGGTTTGTTCAATTTGTCTGTTAAGGCAGATATAGAGTACGCTCTTTTAGTATCCTATATCGGATATGAAACAGTCCATAAAATTTGCAAGACCGGTAATGTAGGAACAATCGTAATGAAAGAAGATGCAATGATGCTTGAAGAAGTAAGCGTCGTTGCATCAAGAACCCAGCACGATGCTAACGGCTATACCGTAAATCTCCGTTCATCAGAGATTGTAAAAGGCAAGCAGTCAGCCGATGCTTTGGCGTTCCTTCCCGGCGTGAGTAAAGAAGACGGCAGTTATAAAATTAACGGACTACCTGTAAGTGAAATTTATTTGAATGGTGTAAAGTTGGCAAATATTGATGAACTCAAGAACCTTCCGGCTGATATGATAGATAAAGTAAAGGTAAACTATCTTGCCGGGAGCAATCAGAACGCAGCTCTAACAGGTGGAACGATTGATATTTCTCTTCGCCAACCGCCACAAGGTGGATATTACGGAGCTTTGACAGGCGGGGCTACTCTTTATCCCTCATACGGTTTCAGCAATGAAAATATAGGTGGTGTAATATATTGTCGTTATAAGAACCTCAGTATTTATGATAATCTCGCATTAAACTTCAACCAACCGGAGGAAACTGCCGAGCAGACAGTATGGAATCAGACTACCGATTTGCGTACAGAAATCGAAGAGGAGACTAAATATAGAGGCTATAACATCAACAACCGATTGAGTCTTACTCAGCAGATTAACGACAATAACTCTATTGGCGGTAGTTACTATATTGCAACAAACAGACTCAAAACATCTTCTTTTACTACCAATAGTGATGTAAATGCTATTCAGTCTGCCATTGATGGCAAGAGCAATTATCTCGATCAGGAAGCAACTTTGAAATATACTTCAAAACTCAGCCAGCGTGGTACCACTTTGGAGATTGTGGGAGATTATTTCAACCGTCAATCAGACAACAATTCAAACTACTCATATAGTGATAATACATCAAGCGTATCTGAAGACGAGTCTTCGTTGAATATGTATAAACTTTCAGTTGATTTAACCGACCCACGAAGCCAAAAATTGGTTTGGAAATATGGTGCATCTGTACAATACATCACCTCAGACTATGACCCCGTACTTGGCTCTACCGATGGTACAGACCGTTTCCCGACAAGCCAGATTGCAACAAGGACAAGAGGTCTGATCCCATTGGCATATATATCAGCTATGGGACAGATTTGGAAAATCAGATATAGCGTCGGAGTGAATTGGCAGTTGAACAAGATTGAATACGAAACTTTGGATAACAGAACAAAATCATCGGACACACAGTGGGGAATCAATCCGACTATTCAGTTGATGATGCCGTTAGATAAGAATGGCAAGCACGCATTGATGTTGAACTATAAGCGTACACTTGATGACATTCCATATGCAGCCATTTCTTCTACCATTCGCTGGAGCGATCCGTATAACTATACCGTTGGCAATCCTGATTTGAAATCTCCTACGGCCGATATGATAATAGCCGGTGTCTCGATGTTCCGCAATATATTAAATCTTACAGCCGTCTATTCACATACGAAAGATAACATCTATTGGGAAACGATGCAAAGTCCGAGTGCTCCCGATGTGTTTTATACGACACCTATAAACCTTCCATCAGCTGATTTTTATGGTGTGGGCACAGAACTGAATCTGAATCCTGTCAAATCTTGGAGAATGAAGCTGTCAGGTCGTTTGGAAATTCACCCTGAAGATGTTACATTGGGCGGCATATACTATGGAGATACCAGACTTCGCCAGTATTATGCAATGTACAACACTTTTACCTTCAACCACGGTTGGGGAGGTATGTTGAACCTGATGTTTGAACCTATATTTAAGACTTACGACAGAACTTACCATACTGTATATAACATCGGAGGTCAGATTTACAAGACAATGTGCAAGGACAAGTTGCAATTAACCCTTACCTTCAATGCGCTCGGTGACCGTCGTAAATATGATCGTTACGCTAATGGTAGTAAAGTAACATATGATTTCACTACTCCCGTACAGAATATCGGTATATCTCTTATCTGGAGATTCTCCGGTGGTAAGCAGGTGAATGTAAATGCTGTAGAAGGTAGTTCACAGAACTACAAGGAAATTAAGGATATTAGATAACTACGATGTCATCGTAGAGAATACTAATGATAGTGTTCAAGTGTATGCTAATATCCCGTATTCCTATATTAATACGATCCAACAGGGAATGAATGCAGAGATAGAATTTGAGGGATATCCATCCTCCGATTATGGGTATACAACTGCTACTATTACTCGTATTAACGACACTGTCAATCATCATAGTGGCATAAATGCCGGGGCCAGAGCTGTCCTGGAGTTAATATGCAATGATATTTTCGAGTCACAGACATTTGATGCGTACCCGGCTCGGGGCTCAATATCAGGATCGGAATGAAAATTTTTACAAAAGATTCTTTTTCGTGAGTTTTACGTATAAATTCAGAGGATACCGGAACGCAATAAAAAGAGTACGGATACCTCCCGTTTCGGCACGGACAAATAATTCATTATTACCACTCGAATGTTTCGCTTACCGGAAATAATCCGAACAATCCTCCCGTATGGATAAACAGTATGTTTTCTTCGCGGTTGAGATTACCGCCCGGATGCAATTCGTTATATACTCCGTACATGCCTTTTCCCGTATAGACCGGATCGAATATTACTCCTTCCGTGCGGGCTGTTCTCTTTATAAATTCCAGCTCTTCCGGACGACTGAGGGCATAACCTCTTCCAACGTATTTATCGTTTATTTCTATATTCCCTTTGTTTAAATTAATACCTTTGTAATGAGGTAGGTACTCTAACGCTTCAGAGGCTATACGGTAACAAATACCGGTGAAATATGAGGTATCGTCGCATACGGCCATGCCTATAATCCTTTTACCCAGGCCGAGTATTTCGTTTGCGAGATATAATCCCGCGTAGGTTCCGCCGGAACCTGTTGCCGCTATAATTGTATTGAATTTTATTCCCGACAGCTTTTCCTGTTCCGTTATCTCATTCATACAATTAAAATAACCTAATGTCCCTATTGCATTAGAAGCCCCTTCCGGAATTATATACGGCCTGTATCCCCGCTTGCTGTATTCCTGCGCCATTTCTTCCATTATTTCGCCTCGGTGCTCCCTGTATTCTTCTTTAGTACAGAATCTTATATCGGCTCCCATAAGTTTGTCGAGGAAATAATTACCTGTAACGGGAGGTTTTTCCGATATTCTCAGTAATACTGCCGGTTTCAGACCCAGGCGGGTTGCCACCGCCACCGTAGCCCTGCAATGATTGGATTGTATTCCGCCGCAGGTAATAAGCATATCGCATCCTTTGTCTAAAGCGTCTTTCACCAGGTATTCGAGTTTCCTGACTTTGTTACCCGAGAATTCCGAACCGGTCTGATCGTCTCTTTTTATATATATGCCGGCATTTAATTCTTTTGATAATTTTTCCAGTTTCTCTATTTTGGTAGGGAGATTGGCGAAGTTTAATTTTTCCATGTTGGTTTCGGTGATTAAATTTCTGCAAAAATAGAGCTTTTTTTATACTTTTGCACGAATAATAAAATCAAAAAATGTACGGAAATAAATTTTTTATCTTTTTGGCGGGGATGATCTGTTTTTCATCCGTCTTGTTTTCACAGTCCCGTCCTGTGCCCGCTCCGGCGGAATTCAAGCCTGCTGCAGATTCGGTAGCTTCTTATCTGAAACCGCTGGCCTCTATTAATGTGAAAGTAGGAATAGATTCCATACAGGTAAAAGGGAAGCGGCTTAATATCTGGTTTACCAGACTTACGGCCGATTATCCTTTCAGGGATAAAACCGTAGACGATATATATTCCATTGTCGGGAAGATGTTGCCGTATGAGTACAGAGGAAAGAATATTGAGCTTTACGCCAACGGCTCTTCCCTGCATGAACTGAAATCGAAGTTTTATACCTCATCCGGAAAGGATATGAAAAAAAGTAAAAAATCCGCCGGAAAAAAAAGGAGGAAAAATGGGCCGGTACTGGTAGAAAATCTGTCGAGACCCTATGATATTCCCGATGGACTTGAAGGAAAGCACCTTGCCGTATGGCAGAGTCACGGATATTATTACGATCAGCCTTTGCAAAGGTGGGAATGGCAGAGGGCCAGAATATTCCAGACAGTAGAGGATCTTTATACGCAGAGTTACGTAGTGCCGTTCCTCGTGCCGATGCTGGAGAATGCGGGAGCTAACGTATTGCTCCCGCGCGAGAGAGACACCAGGATAAATGAGATAATTGTAGATAATGATGATGCGCTGGGCGGATATTCGGAGATGCCTGTAACAGGCAGGGTAAAAGGGAAAGGGAGTTCAGGGAAAAACGGTGCTTCCGGTGTTGCGGGAGGCAGGAGCCGTTATGGTTACGGAATATGGAGAACTGGGGATTCCGCCGGGTTCGCCAACCCTAAAGAGTATTATATATTTGCGGAAAATCCGTTCCGTTTGGGATCCTACAGGGAAATGAGGGGAGTTAAGAGCAAACGTATTCCGGAAGATAATTTTGCGGCCGTATGGCTTCCCGATATTCCTCAGGCGGGAGAGTATGCGGTGTATGTTTCGTATAAATCGTTACCGGAGAGTACCGGTGCGGCGTATTATACTGTGAAACATACCGGCGGTGAAACGGCATACAGGGTAGACCAGCGTATGGGCGGAGGTACATGGATATATATTGGAACATTTCCGTTTGCGCAGGGAAAGAGCGGGCAAGGAGTGTATTTGTCGGGAAATACGGATCGGGCCGGGGAACTTATTACCGCAGATGCGGTGAAATTCGGAGGTGGAATGGGGAATATAGCAAGGCGGCCCTCTCCGGAAGGTTCGGTGGAAAATGTGAAAAGTTCTTCGGACGGGAATTTTCCGGTTCCCAAAGCGGAATTTGAGGTTCCGGCAGAGGTGAGCGGCTATCCCAGGTTTACCGAAGGTGCGAGGTACTGGTTGCAGTGGGCGGGGTTCGCCGACAGCGTATATTCTTATTCCAATAACATGAATGATTATAATGACGATTATATGTCAAGGGGAAGGTGGGTTAATGTCATATCGGGAGGATCGGAGAGAAATCCTGATTATAAGGGGCTTAATATTCCTCTGGATATGGCTTTCGCATTCCATTCCGATGCAGGGACTTTTCTTACCGATTCTATAGTGGGTACTCTCGGCATTTATACAAGATATTCTAATGGTTCGGATAAATATCCGGACGGGAAAAGCCGCATGTCGTCCAGGGAACTTACCGATATTATACAGACCCAGATAGTAGATGATATTCGGGCACAGTTCGAGCCTCAGTGGAGCAGGAGGGGGCTTTGGGATCGTTCTTATTCGGAATCGCGTACACCTGATGTTCCTTCGATGCTTCTGGAATTGCTTTCTCATCAGAACTTCGCCGATATGAAATACGGCCTCGACCCCGCTTTCAAGTTTGCCGTGAGCAGGGCTATTTATAAAGGCATTCTTAAATATTTCAGTCTTTCCGGTAACGGAAGATATACCGTACAACCTTTGCCGGTAAAGAATTTTACAGCGGAGTTTGCATCCGGGGAGTACGGAGGGAACGCTGTGAGGTTGTCATGGAGTCCGGTTAAGGATACGCTTGAGCCTACGGCCGCGCCTTCTGCTTATGTGGTTTATACAAGGACGGATAACGGCGGATTCGATGAAGGCATTGTGGTTAGAGATACTTCTGCCCTGATAAGTATTTCTCCTAACCGTGTTTACGGTTTTAGGGTGGCGGCCCTTAATGACGGAGGGGTTTCTTTTCCTTCCGAAATACTTTCGGCTGGATTTCCTGCCGGTACAGATCCTTTGTCGGAAAGCGGGAAGATGAAAACCGTACTTATTATAAATGGTTTTGAACGTGTCTCAGCCCCGGCTTCATTCCAATCTAAGGATTCTACTCTTGCCGGATTCCATAACGGACTGGACGGAGGCGTTCCTTATATCAAAGATATTTCGTTTATCGGGAAACAATATGAGTTCAGGCGTGAAATCCCCTGGATGGATGATGATGCTCCGGGATTCGGCGCTTCTTATGCCGTTTATGAGGATAAAGTAATTGCCGGAAATACTTTTGATTATCCTTATATACACGGAGTTGCTTTTATGAAACGGGGATATGCATTTGTATCGGCTTCTGCCGGAGGGGTAATGGGAAATAAAGTTGGGGTAAAAGGCTTTCCGATTGTTGATATTATAATGGGAAAACAGGCACAGACGAAAACCGGACGGGGGATAATGCCTGTAAGGTATGAGGTATTCCCGGCTGCATTACAGGAGATTATAACCGGATATTGTAATGCGGGAGGGAATCTGCTTGTTTCGGGAGCATATATAGGGAGTGACCTGTGGGATAGTTATAATGTTACGGAACAGGGGAAAAAATTTGCGGAGGATGTACTGAAATACAGATTTATGACCCATTACGCGAGTACGGACGGCGCTGTTAAAAGCGTTGCTAATCCGTACGGATTTAAAGGAAACTTTACGTTCAACACGGAGTTGAATGATAAAATATATACGGTGGAAGCTGCCGATGCGATAGTGCCGTCGTCAAAAGAGGCTTATACAATTTTCCGTTATACCGAAAATAATATTTCGGCGGGTGTCGCATATAAGGGGAATTACAGGTGCGTTTCATTAGGTTTCCCGATAGAGACGCTTAAAACCGGAGAGGAGATAGAACGGATTATAAGCGAGGTGATAGATTTTTTCATTATGTAAATTATAAATATAACACTTAAAATATTATGACTAAAGAGAGAGAATTTGAGATTATCGAGTTGATCCGTAAAGAGGTGAAGCCTGCTTTGGGATGTACGGAGCCGGTGGCTGTTGCGCTTGCCGTTGCCCGTTCGTGCGAGGCTTTACGTGAGATAGGAGCGGAGGTGGAAAAACTGGATGTAGAGGTTAGCGCCAATATTCTTAAAAACGGTATGGGAGTAGGTATTCCAGGAACCGGAATGATAGGGCTGCATATTGCTTCCGCCCTTGGAGCTACATGCGGTAAGTCCGAATATAAACTGGAGGTATTAAAAGACCTGGGTGTAAAATCCGTTGAGGAGGCCAAAAAAATGGTAGAGGAAAAAAGGGTAAAAATATCTCTTGCAGATACACAGTTGAAGTTGTATATAGAGGCGGTGGCGTTAGGGAAAGACGGAAAACATAAAGCGGTTACGGTTATAAAGGATAACCATGATTCGATAGTATCGGTTGTAAGGGACGGGGTTGAATTAATGAAAGAAGATGCGGCGGAGTGCAGCGGTATTTCACCGGACAAAACTGTATCTGGGAGTAGTCCCGCAGTTCCGTGTTACGATCCTGGAAATGATAAATCTACGCTGGATTATAAACTTACGGTGAAGGAGATACTGGAGTTCGCCCGGAATACCGGATTTAAGGATATAGAATTTATACTTGAATCGGTAAAACTGAACCAGGCCCTTTCGCTTGAAGGGTTGCTCGGGGATTACGGATTGAAAGTAGGTAAAACCATAGCGGCTACCGGACACAGGGAGTTGTTCGGAACCTCCATGCTTACCCATGCAATGGCGGCGACCGCTGCCGCTTCTGATGCCCGTATGGCCGGATGTACCCTTCCTGCAATGAGTAATTCCGGAAGCGGTAACCAGGGGATTACGGTAACTATGCCGGTAATTGCTTTTGCGGGGAAAATGAGTGTTTCCGAAGAGCAGCTTGCAAGGGCATTGGTGTTGAGCCACCTGATAGCCATACATATTAAAGGGTATCTGGGGAAGTTGTCCGCCCTTTGCGGATGCGTTATCGCCTCTACCGGTTCTGCATGCGGTATAGTGTACCTTAAAGGAGGCGGATACGAGCAGGTTTGTGCCGCTATCAAGAATATGATAGGTAATATTACCGGAATGGTTTGCGATGGAGCGAAGGTAGGATGCGCCCTTAAAGTGGCATCCGGGGTTTCTTCTTCCGTGCAGGCAGCTATTCTGGCTATGGATAATATCTGCATCTCTTCCCAGGACGGTATAATAGATGACGATATTGAGAAAACCATTTATAATCTGGGCGAAATAGGTTCGAGAGGAATGCAGAGCACGGATAAAATGATACTGGATATTATGGTTTGTAAATAGGTGTTTATTATAACTATCCGGAAGTTTAAATAAAAGGGGCTGTCGTTTTTTGACACACCCTTTATTGATGTAACTTGCTAATTATCAATATTTGTTTTTTTGCAAAAAGCACGAGTCCTACATAGGAGACTACATATAGCCTAATTTTGAGGTTGTTTCCACGACTGCAAAGGTAGACAAAATTTTCGAATAATTTGTGGCTATTTAGACAGCATTTTGGATACCTTTTGTTTACAAGGTTTAAGAGCGAATATGTAGGCAACATAAAAAACTACACCGAGATAAAATCCATTTAATCTGGAGCTTATCTCGGTGTAGTCTTATTATTATTTATGTAGTGATTTACTCTTTTTGTACCCCCCCCTTGCAACTGTTCGTGTTATTTATTTTGTGTATATGAGTATCGCTTACAAAGAGGTTTGATATGGATCTGAACTCTCCCGTCCTGCATAATCCGTTGTACGGCATTATATATTGGCAACTTCTCTACCCCTGCTATTTTAAGGGCTTCTATTACCATAGTGTTTTCGATAAGCTCTAAGTATTCACTTTCCTTTATAGTCACGTACTTTGTTGATTGTGATTTTATACGTGCCATATCAGTACTTGTTAGAGCGAGATATTTTGACACCTTCTTTGACTATCCTATCAAGTAGTTTGTGCCAGCTTCCAGCACAAATAACTGTAAAATGTCAGTCTTATTTGCTATGTCTTCTCTTTGCTCTAAGATATTCAGCACACCTTCCATCGAATTACTTGATGGAGTTCTTCCATTGATTGGATCAAAGTAAATCGTCTTGTTTCCAAACTTTATCGCAATACGATATGTCTGTTGTGGCACAATTTTCACCCCTAGTTCGGCAGTGAATAAAATCTGTTTGGCTTTTACAATTACATAGCCTGTGCCACTTCTCATTGGCTTTACTGATACCTCGTAGAGAACATTAGGCTTTAATGTGTCTTTCAGGTGATCCGATGGTAGGCAAATCATTTTACCATAATGAGAGTCTTCCCTAACACCGAACAACCGTCTTGTTTTAGGGTGGCGAGAAACAAATCCTTCTAGTTTCCCATCTTTTGACTCTGATAATTTTAGAAGAGTCTTTTCTAGTTTCATTTTGCATGATATATTCAAACTATAATGTGGGAGAAAATATGCTTTTCGCCTCTCAATTCACAAACTAAAATCAAATCAATTTAGTCTACAAAGATAACTATAATGAGTTGTTATTCAAAACTATAATGCGCTTGTTTTAAGAGATTTGTAGCGTGTGTTTACAGAGAAACAGCATCATTTAGCACGTAATCTATCAGACTTTGTAATGTGGGTGTAACGTTCATCTTTTGAGCTAGTTGCATAGCATCCCCAGTACCTATAAGTGCGTGGTGTTGAAAAATTATAGGGGTACACATCATTTTCTTCTAAATAAAGCTCTCCTAACTCCTTAATTCGGTCTAAATAGTGTATTCCATCGGGAAAATCGGGGTGTGGTCTGCGGTATAAATCTTCATATTCTTTGCCATATACCCATATATTTACAAGTCTTACATCGGTGGAATCTATATCAAAGGTTTTTGCATACTCTACGAAGTCATAAATATCTGTATTAATCAAATTGTGATTGAAGTGCTCTCCAGCCTCTGCTTGTAGTCGTTTGTATGACTCACGCAGGTGTTGTCTGCTCCTTATTTCATCATACCTAGCCTCTGTAACGGATTTGGTAGTGTACCACAAACATTCAAAACCTACACCAGTAGAATCTTGTATATAAAGTCTATCATACATATACCTACGCGTCATGTAGGAATTATCTATATCTATTTCGCCATACCCCATACAGGAGCGAAACATTGCTACTATCAGTACCAATATAATAAAACAGGGCATACATCCGATATAGAGTATGCCCATCACTGCTTGGTCTGCTTTTTGTCCAAAATTGCTCATTATTAATCATCATATAAATGTAAAACATCCTCTTCCTCTGGGAGAGTTGGAATGTAGTTTCCATTCTCGTCCATTACCATAGAAAGAGTTACTCCATATCCTGCATCTAAGAGTTTGTCAGTATCGTCTGTAATTGGAAAATCCAGTTTAGATTGACCCCGTAAACCAAAACTAGTTTGCCCCTTGA
>CAYVED010000059.1:280-14562 GCA_964449975.1 uncultured Muribaculaceae bacterium | reverse complement strand
TATTACTGTCTTATAGAATGAGTTTTTTATATATGCTTATGTTATCAAAATATTATACGAAGTCGGAGTTGACTAAGTATGAAAAAAGAGATAATTAAGGTTATCAACGATTAAAATTTAAGGTATATATGAATATACTTTTTATATCTGTAACATTGGGGGATTTGTCGGGAAATACAGGATTGTATGCCAATCTGGTAAACGAGTTTAAAAACCAGGGGCATACTGTTTATGCGATAGCACCCGCCAATACCACAGACACGGATGCTACTAAATTATCGGTAGAAAACGACATTAAAGTTATCCGGGTTAAAACCGGCAAGTTTTCCGGAGTATCTAATATAAAAAAGGGATTTGCATATCAGAAATTGGTGTTCCAGTATATTAAGGCTGTACGAAAGTTTTATCGGGATATTAAAATAGATTTTATTCTTTCGCACTCATTGCCACCTGAACTGGGAATAATTATAAAATTTATTAAGAGATATTATAGCTGCCCATTTTATTTAATGCAAACCGATTATACATGGCAGGATGCCGTTGGTTTCGGAATATTTAAAAAGAGCGGTATGATCTGCGCTTATTACAGAATGCTTGAGAAGCTGCTGTTCGGTCAATCCGATTATATAGGAGTTCCCTCCGAGGGGAATAAACAATTTATATTAAAATATTATCCTTATTTTAACTTAAAGAAGTTCCAACTATTATATTTCTTTCAAAAGCCGATAAATATTCCATATCCCGACAGCGGAATAAAGGCTAAATACGGACTGGAAAACAAGTTCGTAGTTGTGTACGGCGGAAGCATTGGAATAGCGCAAAAAATAGAAAATGTTATAGATCTGGCGGAAGAGGTTCAATCTTACGGCGATATAGTTTTTTTAATGTTAGGGAAAGGCGCATATTGGGAAAAGATAAAAGAAGATGCGGATAATCGCGGATTGCCGAATATTAAATTTCTGGATTTTCTTCCTCAGGCCGATTATTTACAATTATTATCTGTCTGCGATGCGGGGTTAATAGTTCTTAATGAAAAACTGGGAACTCCTAATTTCCCCAGTAAAACGATGTCTTATTTTAATTTGAAAATACCGGTATTGGCATCTATAGATTATGTGACTGATTACGGGCTGTTTCTCGACAAATATAGAGCGGGCTTATGGTCTTATAGCGGTGATCTGGAGAAATTTAAAGAAAATCTATTGAAGTTGTACGGCTCCGGAGATTTGAGAAAAGAGTTCGGTTTGAACGGATATAATTTTTACTACGATAATATGTTGCCGGAGCATGCCTGCAAGACGATATTATCTTGTTTTACACACATAAATCTATCTGATGATATAGAAAATGTATAAAATAGAAAAAATGCAATTTGATGATCCCGCATCAATGTCGGGACTTGTAGAATTACAAAATACAGTATATGCGGGCAGTCATAATTTTACCCCCGAGAGTTTTAAGTTTTTGTACCTGGATAATCCTATGGGACAAGTTATTTCATTTAATGCCGTTTGCGGAGAACGACTGGCTGCTCATTATGCCTGTATTCCTGTTAAAATGAAGATAGAGGGAAGGGTGGTTTCAGGCTTGCTGGATATAGCGACTGTAACTCATCCGGATCACAGAGGCAGAGGATTATTTAAGAAACTGGCCGGGATCACTTTTAATTATGCCAAAGAAAACGGATATGAGTTTATTTTGGGAGTCGCCAATGCCAGCAGTTTTCCCGGATATATGAAATATTTCGATTTTAAATTCGTTTCTAAACTGGATGTAAAAATCGGAATAGGGGTGGATATATTTCCAAGACAGGAAAAGACGTTTTCTATGTATTGGAACGAGGAATCTTTAATCTGGAGATTAGGTAAGCCGGAATATTCTTCAAAAAATAATGTTGTATACGGGGAAGTGCCTTTCAGGTCATTTAAAAGCGTACCTGGTCTGAAATTATTGATGGGAGGCTATCAAAGAGATCTGGTAGATAAATTAAAACTCGGCAGAACAAACTTCGTCCTCCATCCCGTCAATCTTTATATAGGTTTGGGGGCGGATACTTCCGGTGGATTGTATTTTAATATTCCCGGGTTTATTAAACATTCTCCGTTTAATTTGATATTTATGGACTTGACCGGCAAATTACCTGAGATAAATAAAGATAATATATTTTTTCAATTAGCTGATTTTGACGTTGCATAGCTTTATCTGGAAATGAATATACTTACGTTCGATATAGAAGATTGGTGGATTTATGAACGTTATAATATAGGAAAGGCGTCGGATTATCTGCCGAGACTGGAATATTATCTTAATAATATTCTCGACAGGTTAGATGAAAAACAGATTAATGCGACATTTTTTTGTTTAGGTATTATGGCGGAGAAATATCCGGGTATTGTCAAGTCGATTGTCCGGAGAGGACATCAAATAGGGTGTCATTCATATAGCCATGACTTTTTTGGTAGTTCGAGCTATAAAGAATTCAGCGACGATACGAAGAAAGCGCTGGAAATACTGGAAAATATAACAGGAAGCAAAATAACGGCTTATCGTGCTCCGGCTTTTTCGATAACGGAAAATAATAAATGGGCTTTGGAGATACTTGTACGGAACGGTATTCTGTATGATTGTTCTATTTTTCCGGCAAACAGGAGTTTCGGAGGTTTCCCGAATTACATATCGGACAAACCTGCGGTTATTTTATATAACGGACTTAGAATTAAAGAATTCCCGATTAGCTTAACCCGTGTGTTTGGAAAAGAGATCGCATATTCGGGGGGCGGGTATTTCCGATTATTTCCATATGCAAAATTGAAAACCGTTATTAGTGGAAGCGGGTATGTGATGACATATTTTCATATTAAAGATTTCGACAGGGAACAGGAAAAGAAATTCGGATCGCTTGCTGGTGAGAATGCCGTTATCCGGTATTTTAAAAATTATTACGGGTTATCTTCTTGTTTTTCAAAGTTTAATAAAATGTTAGACGATTTCCGATTTATTAGTTTAGAACAGGCGGATAAAATAATTAATTGGGATAAAGCTGAAGTCATTGAATTATAGGTGGTTATATAGTGTAGAGAGTGTAAAATTATGTACAGGCATTTTCTTAAAAGATTATTTGATTTTTTAATTTCATTGATTATACTGATTTGTATATCGTTTTTCTTAGCTGTTATTATATTCTGGCTTCATTTTGCAAACAGAGGGGCCGGTGTTTTCTTTTTACAGGAACGTCCGGGGAAAAACGGACGGATTTTCAGGGTGGTAAAATTCAAAACAATGACCGATGAGCGGGATGTATCCGGTGAGCTGTTGCCAGATGCGCAAAGGCTGACAAAAGTAGGGAAATTCGTACGTTCTTCTTCGATAGATGAATTGCCCCAGTTATTTAATGTACTGAAAGGAGATATGGCGTTAATCGGGCCGAGACCTTTATTGGTGCGATATTTACCACTATATACTAAAGAGCAGGCACGCAGGCACGAGGTACGCCCCGGTATTACAGGATGGGCGCAGGTAAATGGCAGGAATGCTATAAGCTGGCGGCAGAAATTTGAGTATGATGTATGGTATGTGGATAATATTTGTTTTGCATTGGATTGTAAAATAATTTGGAGGACAGCGATGAGTGTAATCAGAAGAAGAGATATTAACTCACAAACATCCGCTACAGTGGAGGTTTTTACAGGAAACGAAATATGATATTGTACGGAGCGGGTGGACACGCAATTGTTATTATAGATATCCTGCAATCTGTGGGAATACGGCCTGAGTATATAGTTGATGATAACCCCAACTTAAGATCATTGCTTGAGTTTGAGGTTCGAAGAAATAGCGGTAAGTATAAGAATGCGATAATTTCAATCGGTAGAAACGAAATCCGTAAATTAATCAGTGAAAAGATAATAGTAGATAGATTCCTTACGGCAATTCACCGCTCTTCTATAGTGTCTGGATATTCAAGTATTGACAATGGTACTGTGGTCATGCAGGGGGCAATTATCCAGAGTTGTGCAAATATAGGAAAACATTGTATAATTAATACCGGAGCAAAAATAGACCACGAATGTAAAATCGGCAACTTTGTACATATCTCTCCTGCTGCTACTTTATGTGGAAATGTTGAAGTCGGCGAAGGAAGCTGGATCGGAGCAGGTGCTGTTGTAGTTCCCGGCGTAAAGATCGGTTCGTGGAGTTTAATTGGTGCCGGCTCAGTCGTAACAAAGGATATCCCTGATAATGTATTAGCGTTCGGAAATAAATGTAAAGTTATTAAATCAAGATGATTATGTCAGAAAGAATATTGCTTTCTCTGGCTCATATCGGAGATAATGAGCGTAAATTTGTTAGAGAGGCATTCGATACCAATTGGATTGTGCCTCTCGGCCCTAATGTGAACGGATTTGAGGCTGATCTCATAAAGTTTCTGGGAGGGGCAAAGCCAGTAGTCGCGCTGAGTGCCGGTACTGCGGCTTTGCATCTGGCTTTGATATTGTTAGGAGTAGAGTACGGTGATGAAGTTATTTGCCAGTCATTTACTTTTGCCGCTTCTGCCAATCCGATTACATATCTGGGGGCCAAGCCAGTGTTTGTAGGAAGTGAAGCCGATACTTGGAACATGTCTCCTTTATTCCTGGAAAAAGCGATCATGGACAGGATTGAAAAAACCGGGAGAAAACCTAAGGCTATTATCCCCGTACATCTTTACGGAATGCCTGCAAAAATGGATGAGATAACGGTAATTGCCGGAAAATATGAGATTCCTGTAGTTGAGGATGCGGCAGAAGCCGTAGGCTCGGCCTTTGACGGTAAAAAGTGCGGTACACTCGGAGAGTTCGGTATTTTTAGTTTTAACGGGAATAAAATCATTACCACTTCGGGAGGCGGGGCGTTGATTTGTTCTACGGAGCAAGCGGCCAAAAGAACTATGTTTCTTGCAACTCAGGCACGTGATAATGCTCCTCATTACCAGCATTCGGAAATAGGTTATAATTACAGGATGAGTAATGTCTGCGCCGGAATCGGAAGAGGACAGTGCGAGGTGTTGCCGTTACGTGTAAAAAGAAGGAGGGAGATAAATAATATCTACAGGGAAGCGTTTTCCGGAACGAAAGGTATTTCTTTTCAGACGGAACCCGATGAAAAGTATTTTTCTAATTATTGGCTGACTTCAATAATCGTAAATCCGGGAAAAACGGGAGGGGTTACCCGCGAGGATATTCGTCTTGCCTGTGAGGCCGCAAATATTGAATCCCGCCCGTTATGGAAGCCAATGCATCTGCAACCCGTTTTCGCTGATGCACCGTTTTATGGGGATGGCACCAGTGAAAAACTGTTTAATGATGGATTGTGTTTGCCTTCAGGCACTTCTCTAACAGATAAACAGATTTATCGTGTAATAGAGGTGGTGACTGAAAGGCTAAAGAGAGGGGGTTGAAACACGCAAAATAACATCCGGTGATATGCAGATGCAATTATGCGGAAAATATCAAAATGGATTTACCGCCGCGACACACACCGGAAATGGAGATAATCTGCTTATGATCTGTAGGGATTTTCATTATTCCCACTCTATTGTGGCTGGCGGTTTGGATGATATATCGTAAACAACGCGGTTCACTCCGCGTACTTTGTTTATGATTTCATTGGAAACTTTTGCAAGGAAGTCGTACGGAAGATGCACCCAGTCGGCCGTCATACCGTCGTTTGATGTTACGGCACGCAGTGCTATGGTGTATTCGTATGTACGTTCGTCTCCCATAACTCCTACGCTTTTTATAGGAAGCAGGATTGTGCCTGCCTGCCAGATAGCGTCGTACAGCGCGATTTTATGCGCGGTATCCCCGGTATGAGAGGCAGATGCGGAGTTATATGCGGCAGATGTTGTTTTATTGCCTGCGGGTACTGCTTCCGTTGCCGATGCCGCTGCGTTTGCCGCCGCGCTGAATCCGTTTGCGGCAGGCGGCAGGGTAGTCATGTAGTTGCGCAGGGAATTGATATATATATCGTCCGCATTTTTGAGTATATCCAGTTTTTCCCGCGTGATCTCTCCGAGAACCCTTATTCCGAGTCCGGGGCCGGGAAACGGATGCCTGGCTATAAGTTCCCTTTTTATTCCCAGGGCAATGCCTACGCGCCTTACTTCGTCTTTAAACAGGGAACGCAGCGGTTCTACTATTTTTAATTTCATTCTCTCCGGCAGTCCCCCCACATTATGATGCGATTTTATTGTTGCAGAAGGGCCGTTTACGGAACATGACTCTATTACGTCGGGATAAATAGTCCCCTGCGCCAGCCATTTGGCATTTTCTATTTTGTGCGCCTCCCGGTCGAATACATCTATAAATACGCGCCCTATGGCTTTGCGTTTTCCTTCAGGATCGGAAATCCCTCCGAGGGCCGCAAGAAATTCTTCGGCAGCGTCTACACCCGTCACATTCAATCCCATATCTTTATAGGAAGCAAGTACCCCTGCAAACTCGTTTTTGCGGAGCAGCCCGTTGTCTACGAATATGCAATGCAGGTTCTTCCCGATAGCTTTGTTCAGCAGTACCGCTGCAACGGTAGAATCAACTCCTCCGCTAAGGCCTAATATAACCCTGTCGTTCCCCAGTTTCTCTTTAAGCCCGGCTACTGTGCTCTCTATGAAAGAGTCTGCGGTCCAGTCTCCCTTGCAGCCGCAGATGCCGTAAACGAAGTTGCGCAACATATCGCCGCCGTTTTCGGAATGGAATACTTCCGGATGATACTGGAAAGCATAAGTAAGCTCCCCTTCTATGCGGTATGCGGCGTATTTTACATCATGCGTAGATGCTATCAGTTTCGCTCCTTCGGGCAGTTTGTTGATAGAGTCCCCGTGGCTCATCCAAACCTGTGATCGTAATGGTATGTCTTTAAATAACGGACATTCTTGTTCTTCTATGGTAAGGATAGCCCTGCCGTACTCCCTGGTTGAAGAAGCATTTACTTCTCCTCCGAAATGATGTGCTATATATTGAGCCCCGTAACATACTGCAAGCAGAGGCATTTTACCTTTAATATTATTTAAATCCGCTTTCGGGGCCTGGTTGTCCCTTACGGAGAACGGACTGCCGCTCAGGATAACGCCTTTAACCGAGCCGTCCAGGTCAGGTACATTATTAAAAGGGTGGATTTCGCAGTAAACATTCAACTCGCGGAGCCTTCGTCCGATAATCTGTGTAAATTGCGAACCGAAATCAAGAATGAGGATTTTCTCTACCATTTGAATAAAAAATAAAAATTTAATGGGCAAAAATACTACAAAAAAATAATTATTTCTACTTTTGCAGCCGAATTATGCAAAATATTAGAAACATAGCAATTATTGCTCACGTAGACCACGGTAAGACCACTCTCGTGGATAAAATGATTCTCCAGGCGCAGATTACGAGAAACGCGGAGAAAGCCGGTGAGCTTATTCTGGATAATAATGATCTGGAAAGGGAAAGAGGTATAACCATTCTTGCGAAGAATGTAAGCGTACCTTATAAGGGTTACAAAATTAACATCATCGACACGCCGGGACATGCCGACTTCGGAGGTGAAGTTGAAAGGGTGCTGAACATGGCGGACGGGGTTCTGCTGCTGGTGGATGCTTTCGAGGGGACGATGCCGCAAACGCGGTTCGTACTGAAAAAAGCCGTTGAAATGGGTAAAAAGCCCGTAGTTGTAATAAATAAAGTGGATAAGCAGAATTGCCGTCCCGACGAAGTGAACGAACAGGTGTTCGATCTTATGTTCACCCTTAATGCTACAGAGGAGCAGCTCGATTTCAAGACTGTTTACGGAAGTGCAAAGCAGGGGTGGATGTCTCTTGACTGGAGAAAACCGTCCAATGATATAATACCTCTGCTGGATACCATACTTGAAGAGATTCCTGCTCCCGTGCAGGAGGAGGGAACGCCGCAGATGCTTATTTCGTCGCTCGAATATTCCCCTTATGTGGGACGTATAGCGGTAGGCAGGGTAAAAAGGGGAACGCTTAAAGCGAACCAGCCGGTTACTCTATGCAAAAGGGACGGTACTGTGGAAAGGAGCCGTATAAAAGAACTTATGATCTTCGACGGGCTTGGAAAGGCTAAAGTAGAGCAGGTGCAGTGCGGAGATATTTGCGCTGTGGTAGGTGTGGAAGGGTTTGAGATAGGCGATACCATTGCCGATTATGAAAACCCGGAGGCGCTTCCCCCTATAATGGTTGATGAGCCTACCATGAGCATGCTTTTCTGTATCAACGATTCTCCCTTCTTCGGACGCGAGGGGAAATTCGTTACTTCCAGGCATCTTAAAGAGAGACTGGAGAAAGAGTTGGAGAAGAACCTGGCCCTTAGGGTAAAAGAGGGGGTTACATCAGATTCTTTCGTGGTATACGGGAGAGGCGTTTTGCATTTATCGGTGCTTATAGAGACTATGAGGCGCGAAGGGTTCGAATTACAGGTGGGGCAGCCTAAGGTTATAGACAAAAATATAAACGGAGTACGTTGCGAGCCTGTGGAACATCTCACCATAGACGTTCCGGAAGATAAAGTGGGGAGCGCTATAGAGCTTACTACCAGAAGGAAAGGTTCTCTGTTGCATATGGAGCACAGAGAAGATAGAGTGCACCTCGATTTCGATATACCGGCAAGGGGCATTATAGGATTAAGGAGCAATCTGCTTACAGCTACAGCGGGGGAAGCTATTGTGGCGCACCGTTTTAAGGGATACGAACCTTATAAAGGGGAGATAGAGAAGCGTACCAACGGTTCGCTGGTTTCTCTGGAAACCGGTACGGCCATAGCTTATTCTATGGATAAGCTGCAGGACAGGGGACGTTTCCTTATATTTCCCGGAGAGGATATATATATGGGGCAGGTAGTAGGGGAGCATACCCGTTCGGAAGATCTTGTGGTAAATATATGCAAGACAAAGAAACTGACTAATATACGTGCTTCCGGATCGGATGATAAGGTAGTACTGCCTCCTCCCGTGCAGTTGAGCCTCGAGGAGATGCTGGAGTATATACAGGAGGACGAATTTGTAGAAGTAACGCCTAAGTCAATGCGTATCAGAAAGATATATCTGGACGAAAATGAGCGTAAAAGGCGTAGGAATAATGCGGGCGCGTAAGTACGGTCATTAGAATTTAAAGGGATCGATCCCGTACGCTTATGAAATTGTACGGGATCTTTGCAAGGTACGCTTGCAAAACGAATGTACGGAAAGCCGTATCAGGAAAGGTCAAGCCGATTTTTACTGGAATGACTTGAATACTGATGAATCTTTTTGTCGGAGATAGAATTTTGATAAATAGAAATATTTTCATACCTTTGCACGCCTTAATGTACAGGGAGGAAAAGATGACTGGGAATAAGGATTTTATAATTCAAATCAAAGGCTTGCAGGCCGGTAAGCATGAGTATGAGTTTTCCGTGGACGGCTCTTTTTTTAAGAGATTCGAGAACTCGCAGATACTCGATGCTTCCCTTTCCGTTGGAGTGGAGCTTGAAAAGGGCGGAGGATGGATGAACCTGAACTGTAATATTGCAGGAACGGTTGCAGTAGAATGCGACAGGTGTCTTGACGAGTTGGAAATACCAATGAATTTCAGCGCTTCGGTGGCCGTGAAATCCGCCGTGACGGATGATGATCCGCAGGATGACGGATTCATAATCATAGACCCCTCTGAAGGAGAACTGGATCTTACCCAGTTTATTTATGATTATATATGTATAAACCTTCCTTTACAGAAGGTGCATTCAGAGGGCGGATGTAATACGGAGATGATGAGGAAACTGGGTGAAGTGAAATATGAAAACAAGCAGGAAGGGACGGGAAATCTGCCTTTTACCGGGCTTCTGGGATTGGTTGAACAGGGAAAAGGAAAATAATTTACAAAGAATATAACAATTAAAAATATTTAAGAGATGGCACATCCTAAGCACAAAATTTCAAAACAACGCAGAAACAAACGCAGAACTCATGATAAAGCAGTAGTACCTACGCTTGCAACATGTTCTAACTGCGGAGCTACAGTAATGTATCACCATGTTTGTCCTGAGTGCGGTTATTATCGCGGCCGCCTTATCATAGCAAAAGCCAATGCGTAGTTTTACGCCAAAGACGTTTGTATGATAAAAATCGGCATTGATGCAATGGGAGGAGACTACGCCCCGGAGAATGTAATTTTAGGGGCAATTGAGGCTTATTCCCATATAGATGCCGGAACAAAAATTTTTTTGATAGGAGATCAGAAAAAGATTACCGAGGTCTGCCGGCATTACGGCATCGACACCGGTAATTTTGTTATAGTACATGCCTCGCAATCCATAACTATGGGGGAGCACCCGGTTAAGGCTTATCTCAAAAAAGCCGATTCCAGTCTGAACGTGGGATTCAATCTGCTTGCAAAAGGGGAAATAGACGCCCTTGCAAGCGCGGGCAATACCGGGGCTATGCTCACGGGATCTTTGCACACGGTAAAGACGCTTCCTGGAGTGTTGAGGCCCTGCATATCGGCACAGATACCGCTTGTGAACGGAAAGAACATGCTTATACTGGATGTGGGATTCAACTCCGATACGAAGCCGGATGTACTATATCAGTTTGCGATACTCGGGTCGATATACGCCCGTACGATGATGGGGATTGAGAATCCGCGCGTAGCCCTGCTCAATATAGGAGAGGAAGACGAGAAAGGAAATATGGTTACCAGGGAGGCTCATAAAATAATGAGCGATTCGGCGGATTTTAATTTCGTGGGGAATATGGAGGCGAACCTGCTTTTCAGCGGCTCTATTGCAGACGTTCTTGTCACCGACGGATTTGTCGGGAATATATGTCTTAAACAGGCGGAAGGGATGTACGCCCTCGTAGCCAGGCTTGGGGTGAATCATCCGTTTTTGAACAGATTTAATTACGAGTACTATGGCGGAACCCCGGTGCTGGGAATATCCGCACCGGTTATAATAGGTCACGGAGCGTCAACTCCGCTTGCTATAAAAAATATGATACTGGAAGCGGAAAAAGCCACGAAAAACGGACTGGTTGAAAAACTCAGGGCCGCAATGAAAATAGCCGGATAAACAAACCTACAAAAATGAGCAACAAAAGAGCAATAATTACAGGAATCGAGGCTTATGTGCCCGATTATATTTTAACTAACGATGAACTTTCCACGTTGGTGGATACTTCCGACGAATGGATAATGAGCCGTGTGGGAATCAAAGAGAGGCATATATTAAAACAGGACGGCCTGGGGACGTCGTATATGGGAGAGCAGGCCGTAAATAAGCTGCTTGCCGCCACCGGAACCAGGCCGGAAGAGATAGATATGCTGTTGTGCGCTACCGTTAGTCCCGATATGCTTTTTCCCGCCACTGCGAATATCATAAGCGATAAATGCGGAATACTCAATGCGTGGGGATACGATATTAACGCCGGATGCTGCGGTTTTATTTTCAGTTTGGAAACCGTACGGACTTTTATAGAGACGGGGCGTTACAAAAAAGCCGTGCTTGTTTGCGGAGAAAGGATGAGCGGCATGACCGATTACACCGACAGGGCTACATGTCCTTTGTTCGGAGATGCTGCCGTTGCCATGCTTATCGAGCCTACGGATGATCTTTCTCTGGGCTTCCAGGATTCCATGATGCATGTGGACGGGGTAGGACGTCACTATCTGTACCAGACTGCCGGCGGCTCCCTTTATCCCCCTACAATAGATACGGTAACGAAACGCCAGCACTATATACACCAGGAGGGGCAGCCGGTATTTAAATATGCGGTTTCGCGTATGGCGGACGTATCTGTGGCTATTATGGAGAAACATAATCTTACGGCCGACGACATTGCATACCTTATACCCCACCAGGCGAATCTGCGTATCATAGATGCCACCGGCCGCAGGATGGGATTGTCCAACGACAAGATACTTATAGATATAGAAAAATTCGGAAATACCGCAGGAACATCTATTCCGTTGGCCTTGTGGGATTTCAAACATAAATTCAAAAAAGGCGATACCCTTATATTCTCCGCGTTCGGCGCCGGATTTACATGGGGATCCGCAATATACCGCTGGGCTTACTAAGCAAATAATTCATACCGGGAGTTGTCTTAAAAGAAAAAATTATTATCTTTGCATTCCCAAACAGACGGCCTCATAGTTCAAGGGATAGAACGGAAGTTTCCTAAACTTTAAATACAGGTTCGAGTCCTGTTGAGGCTACGGAGAGCGACTCAATATTTTGGGTCGCTTTTTGTATATACAGCAGCATTGTTTAATCGTAAAAAATAAGATATGAGAAAATCGTTCTTTCTGATATTGTTGCTGCTCTGCGGAGTGGTGCTGCAGGCGCAGGAGCATGACTTAATTCCTTCTCCCGACAGGGATTTGTTTGCAAGGATAAGCCGGATAATACACTTGCCGCAAGGCACTCATAAGATATATAACGGAAAAGGCTCGTCTGTATTCGACGTGCTTTATACCATAGTGGCCGCTCCTGCATCATGGACTGTGTATAAAGGCGGAACGAAGAGCGTATTCGATATATTATATTCGGTTAAACGTTCGGGAAACAATTATTTAATCTATAAAGGCAGTTCCGATTCCAGCTTTAATATTCTCTATACTATAAAGCTTACCGGCAGGGGATATGAGATTTATAAGGGGAACTCTACCTTCTCATTTGATTTGTTATATTCTTACGAAAGAGACTGAAAAGATATGACGGAGCAGGAGTATAAAAAAGAGATCGACTTTATATTTAACCGATTCCCAAGTTATCAGAAAGCAGGTAAAACGGCATATAAGCCGGGCATAGAGACCATGCATCTGATGGATGCCGTTATGGGGCATCCACACAGGAAATTCATAAGTGTCCATATCGCCGGAACTAACGGTAAAGGGTCTGTCAGCCATATGCTGGCTTCCGCCCTTATGAGAGTCGAATATCCTGACCTATTGTACGGTACGGATAATATTATCCGGAAGCGTTACGATAAAAGACTTCGCGTGGGACTGTACACTTCTCCGCATCTGGCAGACTTCAGGGAAAGGATAAAGATTGACGGAGAAATGGTTTCCAAACAGTTTGTATATGATTTCATATTGAAATACAAGGAGTTGTTCCTGGTACATGATGCGAGTTTTTTTGAAATAACCACTGCTATGGCTTTTTCCTGGTTTGCAATGCAGGGAGTGGATATTGCTGTAATCGAATGCGGTCTGGGGGGAAGGCTGGATTCTACTAATATTATTACTCCCGTTCTGTCTGTCATAACTAACATAGGACTTGACCATTGCGAATATCTGGGATACTCTTATAAAGAAATAGCCGCCGAAAAGGCCGGAATAATAAAAAGCGGAGTACCTGTAGTTATAGGAGAGCGGGGAGGTTCGTATCCCGATATTTCTTTTGTCGCACCAGTATTTGAGGAGAAAGCTGCTGCTGCGGGATCCGTTATCCGTTTTGCTGAAGATAAAAATGCAGGTAAGATACTGGCTGGTTTTATCGACAGGGAAGGAATGGATCTGCAGGGGGCATGCCAGGATAAAAACATAAAGACTGTATGTACGGCTCTTTCACTGCTTGCCGGAGAACGTTTTATAAATCGTAATATGTGTAAATCCATGGCGGAGGGAATCGGACATGCCGCGCGGGATACCGGTTTACGCGGAAGATGGGAAAAGCTGAACGATAAGCCGCTCGTTATATGCGATACAGGACACAATGCCCACGGATTCGCCCTTTTGGGAGAACAGATAAAAAATACTGCTGCGGGGAAAGGGAGGCTTTTTATGGTTTTCGGGATAGTGGCGGACAAAGATACGGATTCGATAAGGAAATATCTTCCCGATAATTACGGGAACGGTAAACGCGCCTATTATTATTATGTAAACGTATCGGGAAGCAGGGCTTTGCCGGCTGCTTTGCTTGCGGAAAAAATGAAGATCATGGGATTTGAGGGGGAGGCCGTAGCGGATGAGAAAGGGGTAAATATATGCAGGCAATATGACAGTACTGTTATAGAGGGGGTTAAAAAAGCATTAAATGCGGCACAGTCGGATGATTTTATATTTATAGGGGGAAGTACGTTTGTGGTAGCGGAGGCGCTGGAATATTTTAACTCCGGGAAATGATAAAAAATATAAAGAAAAGAGTAAAAAAATTTGCATAAAAGAAAATAATATCTACCTTTGCAATCCCCAAACGGGACGCCGGCGAGGCGAAAAAAAAATCTGGCCGTGTGGCCGTGATCCGGGAGCATAGCTCAGTTGGTTT
>CAYVED010000059.1:0-180 GCA_964449975.1 uncultured Muribaculaceae bacterium | reverse complement strand
AGAGCATCTGCCTTACAAGCAGAGGGTCACAGGTTCGACTCCTGTTGCTCCCACGGAAGCGGAAACGCTTGAAGTTCTTTGGATGTCCGCACATCGTTTGAAATTACGGCCGTGTGGCCATGATTCGGGAGCATAGCTCAGTTGGTTTAGAGCATCTGCCTTACAAGCAGAGGGTCACAG